>CAZLUF010000198.1:1024-1522 GCA_964562645.1 uncultured Candidatus Peribacteria bacterium | reverse complement strand
TGTAACGGCAAGCGTACCGCTATTGGTTGCCGGGAGCCGTGTATTGCCAGTGAGGTTACTGCTCTCGATAAAGAAGGCAGGCAGATCGCGGTTGGAGACAATCGCGGAGCGGTAGCTCAATGGGTCTCCAGAAATGGATCCGCTCGTTGGCCCCTGCCAGAGCTGGCCTTCACCAATGGTAAAGTCGTCGGAGCTGGCGCCAGAAACCTGTACACCTTCACCATCGGCCGAGAGTACAACCACCTGTTGCTGACCCAGTAACGCCTGAGTGTTCATAGGTAGTTCGTACTTCAATTTAGCCATGTGTACTTGGCGGCTCATAAATGTGGAGCCAGAAGTGGTATGTGGTACCACGGCCCAAATTTGTCCTTCGGGAACCGAAAGAACCAAGCCACCTTTTTCACCATTGGTGCTTTGTGTGATGCTGACAGTAGTGCGGTTATCTAAGCGTACCCAGGTGCCATCGCGGAAGCGTAGGGTAGCGTGAGCAGTTGGGCC
>CAZLUF010000198.1:0-1014 GCA_964562645.1 uncultured Candidatus Peribacteria bacterium | reverse complement strand
AAATCTTATCGCCGGTACCCAGTGCCATACCATCTACCGCCGTGCGATCACCCTCATTTTGTAGTGTTACATTCACAATCCCACGGTTTTCAGTGGAAAGGGTGGCGGTTTCCTGGAGCTTGAGATTACCACCAAACCAGCCAGCCACGGTTTTCCAGGCCCACCACATCACCAATACAACCAAGATTAAACTAATGATGCGACCTAGCGAAAAGCGTTTAGGTGAGGGCTCGGAGCCGAAGCTCGAACGCCGGTGGCGATGGCGGACGTACATAGGGAGTGGAGTGCATGCTAAAACAGCTGCGCCAGAAAAACAATTGGCATTTTTTTAAAGTTGCATCGACAGTCAGGCGAACTTGTCGGAGTCTCAGTAAAGACCGCGCACGTGCTCTTTAACTCGTAACACGCATAATCTCCTCACGACTGGTGATGCGTTCCTGCACGAAGGTTTCCCCCCAGTCGCGCATGGTGCGGTAGCCCGAGCGTTTGGCCTCCTTTTCAATGGCGCTGGCGTGCTCAAAATTCAAGATCATCTGTTGGATTGCCGGAGTGGCAATGAGGAGCTCTGGCAATGTTGTTTGACCATTGTAGCTGTCGTGCGAGAGTGGGTCGTACTTTCCTGTTTCTCGTGCGGCAGGTGTTAGTGTGCGTACCAAGCGTTGGGCGAGTACGGCACGCAGAGCTGGGGCAAAAGTGTAGGGACTAACGCCCATGGAAAGGAAGCGTGGGATCGCTTCAATGGCGGAGTTTGTGTGGAGGGTCGAAAGCACTAAGTGACCAGTCAGAGCAGCGTTTACCGCTGTTTGAGCGGTTTCGAGATCACGGATTTCTCCGACCAGAATCACATCGGGATCGTGACGCAAGATACTGCGGAGTCCCCCAGCAAACGTATAGTCGTGATCGGCATCGATTTCGCTCTGAATAATACCGGGGAGTTCGTATTCTACAGGATCTTCTAAGGTAATGATGTTCGCTTTTTCTTGGTTTAAAATAGCGAGCATGGTATAGAGCGTT
>CAZLUF010000197.1:0-1590 GCA_964562645.1 uncultured Candidatus Peribacteria bacterium | reverse complement strand
TGATCGAAAGAGTGGAGTGGGCAGCAGCTTGTAGCAGGTATAACTATCGGTAATGGAACTCCTGTAGAGCAGGTTGGCCAGGCCCGTGAGGACAATGTTTCCCAGTCGAAAGCGCCAGTGTGTGCTGGGGTTCCAGCTTAAAAAGCGCGATCCAAAAATAGCCGCATTAGGGTGAGCTTGAGCTGCCTCGAGTAATCGGCTGATTTGAATAGGGTGGTATTCGGTATCGGCATCTTGAATAACCGTATAGATACCAGTAGCGGCCTCTAAGCCGGCGCGGATTGCTGAGCCCTTACCACCATTTTCTTTATGGATCACGGTGTCTTGGGGGCGAGCATGACTGCGAATTTTTACGAGCGAATCATCTAATGAGCCATCATCTACATAAATATGCTCGGCTTCGGCACAGTGTTCCTGGAGTGCCTGTATGATCTCGATAACAGTTTCGCTTTCGTTAAACACGGGCACAATGATGGATAATTGTGGGCTCATACAACGTGATATGGATGAACAGAACTTGCCAAGCCAACAGCAGCGATGCCCCCAATAATGAGCATGCTCATTTGTAGACTACGCGCTAAACGACTTGGTCTACTTTGGGTAGAAATCCATACGAGTGGGTACACCGGTGTAATAACGCGACCAATACTAGTAATAGAGCTCCAGATGTGATCGGGCATGAGTGTCATAAGGCCCAAAAAACAGAACGAGCCAAATACTGCAAAATTGATACGCTTAGCTTTGATTTCGGCCAGACACCAGTACAAACCAGGCAGCACAAAGAGTACAGCCAGAGGAATGGATGTGGCTGTAAATTTTGTATATCCGTAGCCCCCGAAAATTAAAGTGAACATTGCCTCAAAGGGTAGGGTATTTTTGGCAGCGCTCCACAGGAATGGAATGCTACCGCTCATGAGGTAAATGAATGTGTGTAGACCCAAAAATACTGCAGCGGGTACTAATAGCAGTGCAACACTCCGCCAGTTTTTTCGATACAGGAGCCATAAACCCAGAACGCCAATAAATAGAATCATCACTTCGCGGGCTAACACCAAACCGCTCAGGAGTAGGAGATTTGTGGCATCAATTTTTTCGGTTTGATTAAAACGCCAGACAAATAGAGTAGTTAGTAATAGGGTTAGTGGTTCAGCCAGCGAGAAGTGTAGGCCAACTATTGCTGCGGGGCACAGGCACAGTGCTACGATGGAGAGGGTTTGATTGGGATACCGGCGCTGCAAAAAATAGGCCAACGCAACAATCGCCAGAGTGTTGATGCCAAGGAATGCCCAAGGAATGGCTGCTTCTTGACCCAATGCCACAATCCATGCCAGTAGCGGTAGTAAAAAACGTTGATACGCATACGGCGTGGGAGGCATGTTTTTTAATGCCGACCATTGCGATGGTGTAAACACACTGGGGAGAGTTCGGGCGATTTGGGAGTAGCCAGCACCATCGTAGGCGGGTACTTCTAAGACCATCGTGCCGGCGGGCAATGTGTGCTGATCGGCAATGGTGTGATCGATATGAAAGAGGCTGCCGGCAGCAAATTCATACGGCCCCCCGGCTGCGGTCACAAACACGGCCACTGCT
>CAZLUF010000196.1:0-1602 GCA_964562645.1 uncultured Candidatus Peribacteria bacterium | reverse complement strand
AATTCAGAGCCCTGGCCAATACATTGTCTTTTACCACGGCCCAGAAGTGCTAGGCAGTGCACGTATTGTAGAGAGCAGAAAAGGCGAGACAAGCTCCTGAATTTCTGCTACAATAATGCGATTGTGAATTCACAAAACCCTTACGACAGTCACGGCGATATCGTCATTAGACCTCAGCTTGCCACTGAGTCTTATCACGTAAAGCCCGTTGAATCGGAGTCGGTAGTACCGACTGCTGCTGCGGTCGAACCTAAGCGGCACACTCGTGTATCGCTCCGTAAGCGCATACGAAATGCCCTACGTCGCCAGCACCGCGAAGCGAAAAAGCAATTTGGCGTGTCGGCTTCCGAGGTAGGCAAACAAGCCGAAGACATTCGCACTGTGACAAGTCGTTTCGCTACGGAGCTCTGGAATTTTATGCGTCAGCCTGTGTGGGTACCCATTGCCAAGCGGCGCGTGCGCGAATACAGCCGTGGCACGCTTTTTTTACTAGATATTGTGCGTTTTGGTGGCACCTTTGGTCTCATCTTTGGAGTACTATTTGCAACTCTCAACTATCAAAGTTTTTTGCAAATCAGCCAATCCTACATTCAAGATCTCATCGCCAACCCCACCCTCGATACCCAGACTAAGACTGGCACTGATTCCCCTGCAAACATCTTCGCCCAGAGTCTCCGCCAAAATGATCATAAGGAAAATGATATTCTCAGTGTTCTACCTACCGTAGGCCCACCCGATGACCGCATTATTATTCCGGCCTTAAAGTTAAATGTACCAATTACCACTCCGTCCACAGCCGCACTACTCCGACAAGATTGGACTCAAGTAGAGCAAGATATTCAGTCTGCTCTACGCGATGGCGTAGTGCATTACCCCGGTACCGCTCGGCCCGGGCAAGCAGGAAACTTTTTTATAACCGGTCACAGCTCGTACTACCCTTGGGATGACGGCAAATTTAAAACGGTATTCGCACGTCTGCATGAGCTGAAACCAGGCGATGAATACTGGGTGTATTGGAATGGCGATAAGCACCGCTACATCATTCGCGAAAAGTACGAAGTTTCGCCCAGCGAAGTTAAAGTGCTCGATCAACCAGGCGACAGACGCGAAGCCACCCTCATGACCTGCACACCCATTGGCACCACTCTGCGCCGCCTGATTGTCAAAGCAGACGAAGTGGATCCGGTTACCGGCAAGCCATTAAAAGTGGGAGAAAGGACAGATGAGCCAGCTGTACCGCAAGCAAAGCTGGAAGCCCTTCCCATCTAGCCAAGTACGCTATACTGGTGTCGAGCCGCTGTGGTGGAAAGGTAGACACGGGGGACTGAAAAGCCCCTGCTGCAAAGCGTCCCGGTTCAAGTCCGGGCAGCGGCACCACTCTCAGTATTGTTAAGATGAATCTACTTTTTTATTTCTCAGTGTCTTTCTTATGTTTTAGCAATACTAACACTTAGAATCGGCTAGCTGTATAGACTACAATCCATCTGCTTTTTCTATTTTCTTTATCCCAAATAGCCATGGATCTGTGCCTAAAAAAAATACGTAAGGGATTCACGCTCATCGAGCTTTTGCTCGTGATCGGAATCATCGCGATTCTCGCTG
>CAZLUF010000195.1:0-1617 GCA_964562645.1 uncultured Candidatus Peribacteria bacterium | reverse complement strand
TTTTGCGAGTGGGAACCCTGCGGGTTCTCTTCTCGCGCTCTCCCTTCCCTACGGAGTTTTGGTACACTCCGGCGCACTGCGGGATTAGTACAGTGGTAGTACGCGAGCTTCCCAAGCTTGAGACGCGGGTTCGATTCCCGTATTCCGCTCCACAAATACAGCAGGCGGGCATTCACTTAGTTTTTACCTGCCTGATACTCCTGCAAAGAAGCTCCATATTCATGGAGAAAGATATGAAAATACAGCATAACATCGCCTCGCTCTTCGGGCTTGAGCTTGGTTAATGATGCCTCAGCTTGAATTTCAAACTGAGTCAGATCATCACCTAGATCACGATACAACTCTAGTACAGTCTTTAGCTCTACCTCATACTTTGCCGCACCAGCAGTGGTTACCGAGAAATGCGGTACATACCTTACGAGCGACTCGCGCACCGATTTTGGATACGTAGGTATTGGCTGAAAGCGAAGTAAAGCCGCAAGTCTTTCGACAGTATGTACTCGCGTCAAATCAATATTCATGAGCGTGACCTGTAGTTGCATAGCCTTGTCTTCGGCCAGATGTTGCATGGCTACAATACTGGCTTCTCGTACACCAATTTGAGCGAGTTGTGCCGGTATACCCGTCCATGCTACTACGTGATCTTCCACTGCCAGAAAGCCACTTTGGTCGCCTTTCGTGCCGTGAAACACGATAACGGTATATGTGGGATCTGGCGTATTAACCATCTTACTGAGGCAACAAAGCAGTACGCGTAATGTAATCGGCAATATTGTTACCCATGGTCATGCCCGAAGTGGCATCGAACTGCCAGTGCACTCCAAGGTAAATACGACTCTGGGCATTTTCGCGGCTGGCATCACTAAGACGTGCGAAACTACGTGGTGCATACGGACGCACTTGGCCACGACTATCGACCGTTACTCCATTGAGCTCATCGGAGACAAAGGTAAAGGGAATGGCATCGGTACCGTAAAAGTTTTCGAGTGTGCGGAAAGTGGCAGCGCCAAAAGTGGCATGGCCAGAAGGATATGCCGGAAACGCCGGCGTAAAGTTATTACTTGCAGCCATATTACTCATGGCAGCACCTAGTGGCGTCCAGTTTGTATCCCCTACCGTAGCCGCATTGCCATCGCCCAAACCTGTTGGCCCCGTGCCCGCATCGGCCTCACGAATACCGATAACTGGGCGCCAGTAATCGTACAAATACTTCGATTCCCAGCAACTAATACCAGCATCGGCCATGGCTAGGTTTACGAGGGCAAATAGACGGGCATTCTCTACTACATTATTGCCTTTCTGCTGCGCAATAACTTGAACAATTTGGTTATACAACCTAGGTGGTGTTCCAATCTTTTTTGCCCCATCGTACATCCAGTAGATGGCAATATTGGTTTGATCCGCCGTGCGTACAGTGGGAGTAGTGGTGCCATTACCACCAAAAGCTTTTACTTCATTAAAGGCAGTTGCGTACTCCGTACTCGTAAGAGCTGGTGGTGGAGCGGCTCGGAATTGCGTAGGCGACTGAATGGCGAACGTGCGGAGCGACCCCCAGCGCACACCCAAGAAACCCTGATTTGGATTCAGTGGATCTTCGCGGTGATGACCTGGCTGTGT
>CAZLUF010000194.1:0-1629 GCA_964562645.1 uncultured Candidatus Peribacteria bacterium | reverse complement strand
AAAACAGGTGCGCGACTTTGCCGCTCGGCCCGAGATCCGAGCTCTCACATTAGAATCTCTCCCAGCTAAAACTGCCGAATTAAAAGAACGTATCGCCGCTCTTATCGCCACTGGCGTCAGTGAACAAGATGCCCTCAATAGATTTTTACCCGAGGCCTTTGCAGTCGCTATCCGCGCTTGCGAACTCTTAAAGGGCCAAACCGCCCGCCTGGGCAACCAGGAATTCACCTGGGACATGGTGCCGTTTGATGTGCAGATTTTAGGTGGCACAGCGCTCCACCGCGGCTGCATTGCCGAAATGCGCACAGGTGAAGGTAAAACACTGGTTTGTACATTGCCGGTATACCTCAATGCCTTGCTCGGAAAAGGTGTGCACGTTGTGACGGTGAACGACTACTTAGCTCGTCGCGATGCCACCTGGATGGGTCTTTTGTACCGCGCACTTGGTCTCACCAGCGGCATGGTTCTCCATGGCCAGAGCTCGGAGCAAAAGCGCGAGGCCTACGCTGCCGATATTACCTACGGTACCAATAATGAATTCGGCTTTGATTATTTGCGCGACAACATGGCACCAGCCGTGCATTTGCAGGTTCAGCGCGGGCTCCAGTACGCCATTGTGGACGAAGTCGACTCCATCTTAGTGGACGAAGCTCGTACTCCGCTTATCATTTCTGCTCCAGCGGAAGAATCCACCGGTAAGTACCAGCAGTACGCACAATTGGTTTCTCAATTAGAGGAAAATAAGCATTTTACGCGCGATGAAAAACAGCGTGCAGCCGTGCTGACAGAAGATGGTATTGCCTACATGGAAAAGCTCCTGGGGCTCGATAACATCTATACCGAAAAGGGTTTTGAGGAAGTCCACCATATCGAACAGGCTCTGCGTGCCCACGCTATTTACAAGCGCGATGTCGATTACGTGGTGAAAGATGGCGAAATTATCATTGTGGATGAATTCACTGGCCGCTTGATGCCGGGCCGCCGTTACAGCCACGGTTTACACCAGGCCATCGAAGCCAAAGAGCGGGTAGAAGTGCAGCGTGAAAGCCGCACACTAGCTACCATCACGTTCCAAAACTACTTCCGCCTCTATAAAAAATTAGCGGGTATGACAGGTACAGCTAAAACCGAAGAAGAGGAATTTGAATCGATCTACAAACTTCGCACCATCGTTATCCCCACCAATCGGTCCATGATCCGTCAGGATCGCCCCGATGCCGTGTATCGCACGGTGCCAGCTAAGTTTAAGGCGGTGGCCAAAATTGCGCAGGAGAAGTACAAAAAAGGTCAGCCCGTGCTCATTGGTACCACTTCCATCGAAAAATCGGAGGCCATGAGTATGCTCCTAGAACGCGAAGGTGTGCCGCACCAAGTGCTCAATGCCAAACACCATGAAAAAGAGGCCGAAATCGTCTCTAAGGCCGGTCAAAAAGGTGCTGTGACCATTGCCACCAACATGGCTGGTCGTGGTACTGATATTAAATTAGGGGAGGGAGTACAAGAATTAGGGGGTCTGTGTATTTTAGGTACCGAACGTCACGAAGCGCGCCGTATCGATAACCAGCTGCGTGGTCGCGCGGGTGGTCAGGGAGACCCTGGTGAGAGCCAATTTTTCGTCTCCATGGAAGA
>CAZLUF010000193.1:0-1710 GCA_964562645.1 uncultured Candidatus Peribacteria bacterium | reverse complement strand
TACGGAGTGTTGTAGCGCCGCGCAAAATTGATTCCTTTGAGCAGTACTGTCTGGCGACTTTTGGTCGTACTCTGGCGGAATTTAATATACTCAATTATACCGAAAAAATTTGGGGACTTCCCTGTGCCGAGATTAGTGTTGATTGGGCTACACAGCGTATTGGCGGACTTAGTGTGCTGGCGACCCTCAAAAAAATGCTTTTTAAAACGGGTGGTCCTAAGTCGTTGGTCGATTCTTTTTACTATCCCCAATTTGGGAGCGGCACAATTTACGAAGCCATTAAAGATCGCCTGAAAACCGGAGGTAGCACGCTGCAGTTCCAGGCTAGTCCCAGGCGCATTACCTGGTCTGGTACCAGGGTGACAGGTGTGGAGGTAGTAGATTCTCAGGGTAGTGCACATCATGCTCCTACTGCCGTGGTGAGCTCGGTACCGGCTTCGGAAATTGTGCAGATGTTTGATCCGCCACCACCACCCGAGGTGCTGGCTGCGGCGGCAAGTTTGCGCTTCCGAGCTCAGCGCTACGTGTTTTTGACCCTCAATCGCACATCTGTTTCTAAAGATAACTGGATCTATTTTCCGGATAAAACAGTTCCTTTTGGTCGCATTGCCGAAATGAAGAACTTTAGTACAGATTTGTGCCCCGAGGGTAAGACATCGTTATTTGTAGAGTACTTTTGTTTTACTTCCGATGCCCTTTGGACAATGTCCAATGATGCCTTGCAAGCGCTCACTGTGGAATGGCTCGAAAAACTAGGGCTCATTTCTGCATACGATGTACAGAGTGCACACTTTTATCAGTTGGAGCATGTGTACCCAGTGTACGACCGAGAATATAAGCAGCGGTTGCAGACACTTATGTCGTGGCTCGACCGCTTCGATAACTTCTTTGCCGTGGGGCGACCCGGGCGCTTCCGCTACACCAATCAAGATCACTCACTCGAAATGGGTATTCTAGCGGCTCAGAGTATTTTGGATGGTCGCCGCTATGCAATTGAAGATGTAGGTTCTGAAAAGGAGTACTTTGAGCGTGGCTACGTACCACAGGAAAAAGCCTGAGCTGGTTAGGCAGGCATATGCTCAGAATACCAGGCCACAGTTTTTTCGATTCCTTGAGCAAAAGATGTTTGGGGGTTGTACCCAATAAGGCCTTTGGCGGCACTAATATCGGCAATGTAACGACGGACTTCTCCGCGCCGAGAGGCCGCGTAGGCAATTTGCGATTGGCTACGTAAGAGGTCGCGTACGCGTTCGGCTAAGTGCTCTAGGGTAGTGCCCTGTCCAAAGGCTAGGTTGAGTGTTTTCCCTCGCGCCTTATCAAACTGATCTACACCCTGCAGAATGCCGCGGACCGTATCGTCGATGTATGTAAAATCTAAACACTTTTCACGACCGAAAATCGTGAGTGTTTGATCTACGCGGGCTTGGCGAATAAAGAGGGGAATAACACGATTACTATCGTCGTACATGCCATAGACATTGCTAAAGCGATAGATAATCGTCTCTAGATCGTAGCAGCGGGCGTAGGCATGAACTAATGCTTCACCGCCTACTTTACTGGCTGTATAGGGGCTCTCGCAGTTCTCTACTCGTACCATGTCTTCTTTATATACATCTACCTGGATGTTCCCATACCCCTCGCGAGACGAGGCAAATACAAATTTCTTAATTCCGTTCACGCGGGCAAATTCCAAGGCATGGAACAGAGTGA
>CAZLUF010000192.1:0-1736 GCA_964562645.1 uncultured Candidatus Peribacteria bacterium | reverse complement strand
GTCTCCGAAGCCTCGGGCGTAATCACCTGATCGACTACGCGCACGGGTGTACGTTCACGCGTGCCATCGGGGTGGATCACCGAATCGATAATTGATGGCCGCAGTAGCTTGCCGCCATTGGCCATGGCAGCCCAAGCAGTAATGACTTGTAGGGGAGTAGAAGAGATACCTTGACCAAAAGAAATAGTTGCCAGCGTCGAACGAGGTAAATTCGTCCACGATGGCACCTCACCTGCCAATTCGTCATCGAGCTCAATGCTCGTGACACGACCAAAGCCAAACCGCTCCACCATGCCCAAAAATAGTTTTGGCCCCAGCTTAAACGAGATACTCGTCATGCAGGTGTTGATGGAATATTTAAGACAGCCCGCCATATCCACAGTGCCGTAGTGCTTCTTGTCGTTATTATTGATCGTATACTGATCAACCTCTACGGGGCCAAAGTCATCATAGGTATCAGATGGAACTACTTCGTTTTGATCTAGAGCAATGGCGATAGTAATAGGCTTAAACACCGAACCTGGCTCGTAAATTTCTTGCACGGTACGGTTGAGATACGCACCTAAGCCAATGTTATTTTTGTACTTGAGCCACACTAATGGATCATCGGTGGGGAAAATTTCGTGACGATAGTACTGCCCAATATATTGGTAGTACCGAGTTATCTTGCGCAGATTGTACTTTTTCTCCAAATCTACCAAAATGCCCTGCACATCGGCTGGGAGCAACGTACGGCCGCTTGCCGTATAGACTTCGTCGATAGGACGACGTACCACCCGCACGTGGGTATCGGGGTGGGTAATTTCTACTTCTACCTGTGCACGCTTACCAGGATCGAGTGTAATTGGCTCTTTCGCTGATACATCGGCGTAGTTATTACTATCGAACACGGGCGCGTTTACCATGGCAATAACTCGGCCAGTCGCCGGATCCATAATAATCGCCTGAGCACTATCGGCTCGGTACGTGGTAAGCGCCCGGGTGAGTACGCCTTCAACATACTTTTGCACAACACGATCGAGTGTTAGTACTACCGCATCTCCATCCACCGGGCTATCGATCTCCTGTTGTGGACGCATAATTTGACCACCGTGCAAATCGTTCGCAGCTCGAATTTTCCCATCTTGCCCACGCAATTCCACATCGAACGTACGCTCAATTCCATACTGTGGCTCCTGCTTGGTGTTTAAAAAACCAACCACCTGTGAAGCAATGGTGGTATCGGGGTAAAACCGCCAGTGCTGAGGAATAAGGGCGACACTGCGGAGCGGATACTGCAAATCGTAGGCATGCTTTTTTTCGGCCTTCATTTTCTGGAGAGCGGCACGGGCTTCGGCCGATTTAGCCTCGAGTACCACAGCAGCTAATTCGGTAGGCACTTGGCTTAGAATCGGCACATAACGGAGTGGCTTAGATCGCAACTGCGACTGCACCTGAACATCATCGAGCTGTAGCACGCTAGCCAGCGACTTGGCGATTTTTTCGATATCTGCCTGCCGCACTTGCTCTGGGTTGACATAGACCAAGCCTGTTTCGGGATCGGTCACCACGCCCGCAATGCCCAATTTATTCACGGCCGCCACTTCTTCGTGCGTGGCACCGTACTTTAAAGGTGCAAAAATGACGCGCCGGCTGGAAATACGACGCTCAATCTGTTCGGCAAACTGCTTACGGGCCTCGGCTAGATCGGGTAGGGGCAACATGCCCTCGGGGAGCTTGCCAGGGGGGAGTGGCTC
>CAZLUF010000191.1:0-1759 GCA_964562645.1 uncultured Candidatus Peribacteria bacterium | reverse complement strand
GGCCGGTGGTAATTTACTCTTAAGTTCATCACGGTTTTCTGCTTCCAGCGATACCAAGGTGAGACCTTCGCGCTCGGCGGCATCGGTGGCCAAAATGCCGGGGCCACCAGCATTGGTGATCACCGCAATATTTTGGCTGAGCAGTGGTGGTTGGCTACTGAGGGCTTGGATCATATCCATAAAGCGCTCGGCGGTTTGGGCGCGGCGAATTCCAGTTTGAGCGCACACGGCATCTATAGCCGCATCGGAACCGGCGAGTGCGCCTGTATGTGAAGACACCGCATGTTGCCCGCGTGAAGAGGTGCCAGATTTAATGAGCACAATGGGCTTAGTGCGGCACACCTCGCGGGCGATCTGTAAGAATCGCTTACCGTTTTTAATGCTCTCCAGGTACATACCAATCACTTTTGTTTCGGGGTCGTCTTTCACCATCTCTAGAAAATCACATTCATCTAAGGCCGACTTATTACCCATACTCACCACAAGCGAAAAGCCCACGTGGTAGGCAGTGGCAGCATCGAGCAGGGCTACAGCCATGGCGCCCGATTGGCTCAAAAGAGCTACCGAACCTGTGCCTTCTAAGTTCTCGGCAAATGAGGCGTTCATGCCGATCTTAGGGCGAATGACACCTAAGCAGTTAGGGCCTACTAAATTGATATTGTACTTTTTCACCATGTCGACCAGGGCGGTTTCCATGGCATGGCCTTCTTCGGTACCTACTTCGCCAAAACCGGCGCTAATCACTACCAGCGTCTTTACACCTTTTTTGCCACACTCCTCGGCTAGGGCCACTACGGTTTTGGCAGGTGTTACGATCACCGCCAAATCTACGGCACCCGGAATATCGGTGAGAGTAGGGTAGGCTTGGCGGCCTAAAATCTCACCACCTTTGGGGTTCACCGGATACACGATCCCTTGATAGCCCTGGGTGATGATATTTTTGAGAATGTAGTGCCCGACTTTATGTTCTTCGCTGCTGGCACCAATGACAGCTATGGATGTGGGGTTGAAGAGTGACATTTCATTCTATTATAGCGAAAAATCACTCTTTTGAGTAGTACAATTTGGCAAACATAGCTGCTCAATTGAGTTCGGCGTCGATTGCATCACTTGCACTAGTGTTAGAGCCGGGTTTTTTCTGAGCTTTGGCTAATTTTTCGGCGGCTAGTTCGGCTGCAATTCGGTCTGCCTCTACAGATTTTTGGACCATGGCATCGTAGGCTGCAGTATCTCTCGATGGATGCTGATCTATACGACCAAGCTGTAGATTGCACACCAATTTTAGGTGCTCAGTGGCGCTGCTCTGCCCAGCTCCGTGCGGGAAAGGTATGAGGAGGGCTTCTATTTTTCCGCGACACCAACGCTCTAGTTCTTCCGTAGCACCGGGGGATCCTGCGGCTATTTCGCTTAGTTCAATTACTCCAATACGAGCCCGCTCCAATTGTACAAACTCAGCGCGAGTAAGCTCGCGAGATGGATGTGCCCATAGTGGACCGGTTGCTTCTACAAACAATGCTTGCACACTGGCCATAGCACGACGCAGGTTGGTGCGTTGATCATAAGGATGTTTAGCGACTGGCCGGGTTGTTACGTGGTGCATGGTTTGGGTGTCGCTTACGTGAGGAGTCTGTAGAGCCATAACTCAAGGTGAGTGAAAGAAGGTTGGTTAGTATTGAAACAAAAGCATATATGAGCAAGTTTTTATGTGCATTTGGTCATTGTTCCCTTTGCTCTGCGTAAAAAATCAGTGCTATCCTGT
>CAZLUF010000190.1:0-1813 GCA_964562645.1 uncultured Candidatus Peribacteria bacterium | reverse complement strand
ATGTTCCTTACCAGCGCCGTATTTCACGCGCTGTGTTTTTAGATCCCGGCATGCCGCGCTACCTGCACTTAGGCCAAGTGTTGCGCTTACGTGCCAATGGCTCCATGGCCATTTTGCAGATTCGCTACCCCGATGGTAGCCGCGAAGAACTGCAAAAATGGGTGCTCCTGGGTAACGAGTTTTCTTTGCAGCCAAGCCAAGTTGGCGAATATTCGTTTCTTATTCGCGATCGCTTGGGTACCAGGCGCTGGTTTACGACCCAGGTAGTGGCGTGTCCCTAACCTGTTCGATCTATCCAAAAGTCGATATTTCTGCTACAATAACTAGATTTTCCTCTCTTCTCACCGACCAAGTTTTCTGTGCTAGCGCTCTTAAGAATCTTCATCTGGCCCATCATTCTCGGTCTAGTGTTTGTACTAGGGGAGGTCTTTCGTTGGAATATCTGGGGCCTTTTTTGGACTTGGTTCATTGCCGATCCACTCGAAAATACTCTGATTCTGGCGACGGTTTTTTACCTGTTAAAGTGGTTCATGTACCAAGTGCGTTTTTGGTATGCGGTCTACATGAGCAAGCGTTTGATTTGCATGAAAGTGGTGCTGCCACGTAGTGACAGCAAATTGGATCAAGAAAAGCGCACCGAAAAAGACTTTAAGGAAAAAGTGGCCATGATGGAACAGCTCTACCGAGCTCTGTGGGAAGTACGTAGCCTCACATTTTGGCAGCATATTCACTTTTTAATTTTCCACTACGCCACTATCAGTTTTGAGATGTACGTGGAAAAGGGGGAGCTATCTTTTTACGTACTCACACAACCAAGCTTTGTTTCGATTGTGGAAAAACAAATTACAGCGTTCTATGGCGATGCCGAGGTGTCTCTTCAAAAATCACCCGAAATTTGGCCCAAGGGTTACAAGTTGGTGGGGTACACCATGATGACGCGCAAGAAGTATATGTACCCCATTCGGTACTACGAAGAAATGCAAGATGATCCGCTCAATGATATTGCAAACGTGCTCAGTAAAATCGATCACGATGAAACAGCTACTGTACAAGTGGTCATTACGCCTACATTCTCAGAAGATTGGGCTAAGGATCTCAAGAAGTTTGCCAGTACTAAATTCAAAGGAAAGAAGGAGAGCTTCTTGGCGAATATCCCGTTTTTGAACGAAATTGCAGGGCTGATTAACAGTGTAACTTCGACTACCAATGCTCCAGGTGCGTCTTCTGGTGATTCCTTTGTGCGCATGATTCAGCCCGAGGAAGAACTCTATAAGCGTATGGGTCAAAAAGCTGGTATGAGTGGATTCTATGTGTCTGTCCGCGTGATGGCGGCAGCCAAGACGTGGCATCGGGCGGTAGATTTAACCAACGGCTTACAGGTGGCCTTTAATATCTTTAAAGACGTGTATGGCAACTGGTTTACCAACCACCGCGTGGTGGTAGATTTTATGCCGCTGGCCTTTAATGCTCCGTTTATTCATTGGTACTGGAAGCGCCGCATTAACATCGATGGACTCCCATGGCGCAAGCGCGATTTATTGGTCGAAAAAGAATTGGCCGGCTTGTATCACTTCCCCGATAGTCGTTACAACAAAATTCCGATCATCCGGTGGATTCCGTACAAGGTGTTACCCCCACCCCCAAACACTCCAAAAGAGGGCGTGCTGCTCGGTATTAATAAGTACCGCGCTGTCGATACACCTGTGCACTTCCTTAAAACCGATCGCACACGTCACCAATACATCATTGGTAAATCTGGTTCGGGTAAATCTGCATTGCTAAACTTCCAGGCTCGCCAAGATGTGGCGGGTGG
>CAZLUF010000189.1:0-1823 GCA_964562645.1 uncultured Candidatus Peribacteria bacterium | reverse complement strand
GCCCTGGCAGGCCATTTTAGTTTGCATGGGTGTTAAAAAGCGCACGTTATGACCTACCACACGCACACGACCGATATAGCTATTGCAACTATCTTTACCACTATACGTGCGATACCGACCCACGCCTTCGATCTTCATTGTTGGGGCGTTCTCTTTCAGTTTGGCCAGGCTCCGTGGCGTGCTTACAACCCAATCGCCATTCACCACTAACACCTCTGGCGTACCAATAGTGGCAGCACTGACCGAAACCGGGTTACCAAGTGTGAGCGTGGCTACCACTGGAATACTGGCCATACCAAGAGCCAGGAGGAACATTGCCAGGAGCCGGAGTGCAGAGAAGATACGCATGTCGACCATTAAAACGGATCAAGGAGAAAAACGTTACAAAAAATCCTGACAAATTTCATTCGTCACGACATTACGCGATATCCAATTGCAATCGACCACCTGTCGATTCTTGTACACCATAACGAGCATATCCCTCCTTTTCCAAGCGCTCGGCCAACTCCATACCACCACTCTCGCGAATTTGACCTTTGACCATCACATGAACCCGATCTGGCTTCAGCTCGTGCAAAATACGAGCATAGTGCGTTACAACAATTGCCGAAAATTGGGGGCTGCGCGCTCGTGCCACGCCTTCGGCAACAATTTTAAGAGCATCGACATCGAGCCCCGAATCTGTTTCGTCGAGCAGAGCTAACTGCGGACGTAAAATCTGCAATTGCAGCACTTCGGCCTTTTTCTTTTCGCCACCAGAAAAGCCATGGTTTACCGCTCGTTCCATAAATGCCGGATCCATATGGAGCGACTGCATGTGCTCCATTAAAAACTTTTTGAATTTAATGGGCGTCAGTTTTTTCTCATCGGGAAAACGCACTGGAATTTGGGCGCTATACGCCGCATACAAAAAACTCCGCAGGCTCACCCCGGCAATTTCCTTGGGGTACTGAAAAGCCAAAAAGAGCCCCGCTCGAGCCCGTTGATCGGCACTGAGAGCGAGCAAATCTTGACCTAAAAACTGCACCGATCCGCCGGTGACTTCGTACTTGGGGCTACCCATGAGCGTACTCACAAGCGTCGATTTGCCCGAACCATTAGGGCCCATTATGGCATGCACTTCGCCAGCTGGAACTTGCAGTGAAAAATCGTGGAGAACAGCCTTTTCGCCCACTCGTACATCTAAATGTTGAATATCTAAGATCGGTGCCATGTATGAGCAGTGTGCCAGAAGCAACCGCAAAGATGAAAGATAATGCTGCGATTCGATCCCCGACCCTGGTTTCAATAGCCTTCCCTCTCTATACTCTCCCGGTCATGGCGAAAATTACGTACATCATCAACGGCAAACCAACCGAGGTAGAAGCCAAGGTGGGCAGCAGCTTGCTACAAATTGGCTTAGATAATGACTTACCGATTGAGCACGCCTGCGGCGGCAATGGTTTTTGTACCACGTGTTTATGCTCCGTAAAAACAGGCGGTGAACACTTGGCTCCCCGGGGCGACCGCGAAGAACACATGGGCATTACCGAAGATCCTCAGCGCTTAAGCTGCCAAGCCATCGTGGAAAAAGACGGCGATATGACTATCGAAATCAACGATAGCTTCTAATTCACGAAGTAGCGGTAAATTGACACTATATAGATATATAGTATTATTATAATACTGCTTTTTCACTTCGTGGTTTGGTAACAAGGAACGTTTTCATGTTCATACCCGTTCAGGCTTGGGAAATTGGTGTCATTTGTACAATCCTTGGCTCGATGTTTGTGTTCTATGGCTACAAAGCCGAAAAAACACACAAGAAGGCCTTTGGAATTCTG
>CAZLUF010000188.1:0-1830 GCA_964562645.1 uncultured Candidatus Peribacteria bacterium | reverse complement strand
TTTTTGGTGAGCTTCTTTGGTTACTTTCTTGTCTGGTAGACAAGAAAGTGACAAACAGCCAAAACTTTTGATTCACTTAAAAGGAATGGTGGCAAATATAATTTCATATTTCATGCGTTCAACCAAGCCTCTGTTTTTTTAATTAATTCTTCGCGCTCTGCAACGGTCTTGCCAACAATATTAATGTGCCCCAACTTACGAGTTTGCTTCTTTTTGCCGTACAAGTGCACAAATACACCTGGTGTCTGCAGGGCTTCGGTGAGGTCTGGAATACGATCTAAAATATTTATCATCGCTGAGTAGCCGATTGCTGAGGGGTCTATTACTGGCAGGCCGGCCACCGCACGCATGTGGTTCTCAAACTGACTCACGGCACAACCATTCTGTGTCCAGTGGCCGGAGTTATGAACGCGTGGGGCTAGCTCATTCACGAGTAATTGACCATCGCGACAGAAGAGTTCTACAGCCAACACGCCCACGTATTGCAAGTGCTCCAAAATTTTCCGGATAATGCCATCGGCTTGTGCCTGTAGATCCGGCGTAACATCGGGGGCAGGGGAGCGCGAAATCCATAAAATACCTTCGCGATGAATGTTTTGACTGAGTGGATAGGTGACAATGGTGCCATCTTGGCCACGGCAAGCGACAATGGAAAATTCGCACTGGAACGCAATGCGCTCTTCGCACAGGAGCGGCACAGAACTCATAGTGGTGGCAGCTGCCAAATCCACCGCACTCTTTAGGGTTAGTTGCCCCTTACCGTCGTAGCCCATGCGCCGGGTTTTGAGCATGGCGGGGTAGTTAATTTTTTCTATAGCTCCAGCCAGATCGGCAGTAGTTTCTACGTTGGCGTAGCGTGTGGTGGGGATGCCAAGTGTGGTACAAAGATTCTTTTCGAACAGGCGGTCTTGAGCGGTCGAGAGGGCTTGTGTGCCAGGGAAGACAGGTACGCGTTTTTGTACCCACTCCACAGCCGAAACCGGAATGTTCTCGAACTCGTATGTCACCACATCAACACCATCACAAAATTTAGCGAGCACAGCTTCGTCCGTATAAGCACCTACATGCAGTTCTCCAACTTGTCCGGCGCAGGCGTTAGCAGCTGGATCTAAAAACCGGCACTCAATACCGAGTGGCGCACTAGCCAAAGCCAGCATGCGACCCAATTGGCCACCACCTAGCACACCAATTTTCATTTCGTAGGATCGGGGTTTTCGAGTACAGAAGATGTCTGTGTAGTTCGGAACGCCTGTAGACGATCACGCAGTGCAGGATCGTTGAGGGCGAGAATGCTCGCCGCTAACAAGGCAGCGTTTTTGGCCCCTGCCTGACCGATTGCCAGTGTTCCAACTGGAACACCTGCTGGCATTTGGACAATGGAGAGTAGTGAATCTATGCCATTCAATGCTTTGCTTTGTACTGGCACGCCTAAGACAGGCAGGCTTGTTTTAGAGGCTGCCATCCCCGGCAAATGCGCGGCTCCGCCAGCGCCAGCAATAATCACTTTAATACCACGGCTCTCGGCCGAGGCGGCAAATTCCATGAGGAGATCTGGCGTGCGGTGTGCCGAAACAACCTTGTATTCGCAGGGAACACCCAGTTTTTCGAGCATTTCGACGGCGGCAGACATTGTCTCCCAATCGCTCTTGGAACCCATAATTACACTAACCAGTGGGGGATGCGATGTCTTTCCCATGCCAGTAGTGTAGCAGAAAAACAGGCCTATGGCACCTGGTTGCGTTTTACTCCAGATTCACTAGAAATCCCTCTCGGGTGCTGGTAACCTTTGTCGGCCGCTGTTTTGCTTGTGCGCCCGTAGTTCAGCCTGGA
>CAZLUF010000187.1:0-1911 GCA_964562645.1 uncultured Candidatus Peribacteria bacterium | reverse complement strand
CCTCCGCGCGATCGCCGTAGCTCGCCATCGTGGCGAGAGTGATCTCCAGAAAGCCATGAGTGAACCAAAGTTCGTAGGTATGGTGGGCATGATCCACCCTCCTCGGAGCGAAGCCAAAGATGCCATTGCCACCTGTCACCGCGCAGGCATCCGCGTCATTATGATTACAGGCGATCACCCTGTCACCGCCGAAGCTATTGCTAAAGAACTCGGTATTATTCGCACCAATGCCACTCGCGTCGTTACAGGCCCAGAGCTGGAAGCCATGAGCGATGCCGACCTAGAGAACAATACGAATCAGGTAGCTGTGTTTGCACGCGTATCGCCGACTCATAAGCTCAGGATTGTCTCGGCCTTGCAGCGTCGTGGCCATGTCGTGGCCATGACTGGAGATGGCGTGAACGATGCTCCTGCCCTCAAAAAAGCCGATATTGGCATTGCCATGGGCATTACTGGTACCGATGTCAGCAAAGAAGCCGCTGCCATGACACTCACCAACGATAACTTTGCTTCCATTGTCGCCGCCATCGAAGAGGGCCGGTCTATCTTCCGGAATATCAAAAAATACTTGGTGTACCTGCTTTCGGCTAACATCGGCGAGATTGGTCTTATGACTGGGGCTACCCTCATTGGCTGGCCACTACCCTTAACCGCTGTGCAAATTCTGTATGTAAACCTAGCCACCGATGGCCTCCCAGCCCTGGCCCTGGCCGTAGATCCCCACGACGACGATGTAATGAAAGAGGCTCCCCGCAACGCCAAGCAGGGCATCTTCACTCGCTCTGTCACCATTCTCTTACTTACCGGCGGTATCTGGTCTTCCATTGTAAACCTGTGTTTGTATTGGTGGGCAGATCACTCGGGTCGAGATCACGCCGAAGCCATGACCATGACTTTTGTCACACTGGTGCTCATTGAGTTCCTTAAAGCCTATAGCTACCGCAGCCAAACGGAGTTTACGTTTTATAAGCCCTTTAGAAATACGTGGCTCAATCTATCGGTAGTGTTTGGTCTGCTATGTCTGCTGGCCATTGTGTATATACCGGTCCTACAAGTCCCCTTTTCCACTTTTGCCCTCACACTGGAAGACTGGGTCATTGTTAGCCTAGCAGCCCTCACGATTGTGCCCGTACTCGATATCGCCAAAGTGATCACTAAAAACCTCATCAAGACACCGGCTACTGTTGCCGCTGCCTAGGATGTAGAAGACGATACAGGTACCAAGTACTTGGCTGCACTCATCATCTGCAGAGCCTCAATATCGCGCGCATGGTTGGTACTATGAGTGATCATAGTGCCAACTAAGCGCCCAGGCACTAACGCAGCCGCCCCTAACTTATCGATACCCTCATGTAATAAGGCTTCGCGGTTTGTTCCACCTGGCTCGGTAAACTGATCCCGCGGGTTATGCAGAATAGAACTGACGAGAAGCACATTCTGACGCGTAAGATGCAAAATTCGCTCGTGGGGTGAGCCTAGTTTTTCCGAGAATAACAGGGCATTACGCAGTAGCCATTTATAACAAATCGTGCGTGCCGCGGCCATGCAAGCCACCACCGGTGCCGTAATTTTCTGCTGTAAACGCTGGGTACCAAGCACATTTCCGGCATGTGAAAACTGGTGATCGAGTTGTAATACATGGCTGCCATCATCGGGTAACAGAGCCACATATCTGCCATCTCCAAAGTCTACACCTACGGGGCTATGCACCGTGCGCAGTGGTGCCGGACCAACATCGACTAAGTAAGGCAAAATTGCTGCTAGCTCGGTTTTTACGCCATGATCGTGGTTCGGGAAGTTAGTGGCTCCAACCAACTCAATATCGGCCTCTATACCCATTGTTCGTAAGGCCAGACTGTGCTCACAAATACCAACTTTATGACGCGTACCAAGCACTATATTTCGAACACC
>CAZLUF010000186.1:466-1916 GCA_964562645.1 uncultured Candidatus Peribacteria bacterium | reverse complement strand
GATGTTCAAGTTGATGGTATCTTGAGTATTAGCTCCAAACAGACTGGTTATATCGATGTAGTACTCAGTGGCACCACAGCTACACTCACCTTCGAAAAGCCATTCCTTATGGCTCCGGTAGTCACGCTCACGCCACAGGGCAAAGTGGGTACAGAGTGGTGGGTGGATAGTGTGACGGAGACACAATTTACCGTCTCGACTGCTATTCCAGTCACTCAGGCTGTACGCTTCAGCTGGTTAGCTATGGGCGTACAGGGATTGAGCTTGTCGTCTAGTAGCAGCTCATCATCTGTTGCGGGTATTAGTTTCCCAGTAGATGAGCTTGGCGTACCTACCTCTAGTAACACGGTATGGAACAACTGTATCCGTAACCAGCAGACGCTCGATGCCGATGGTCAGCCTCTCAGTTGTTCTCGTTACCACGATGGAAACGTATGGGAACACCCAGACCTGCACATCAACTTTACCTGGAACACCACGCTTACACCCGCTCTACTCGTTCTACCAGATGGCTATAGTGCTGTAAGTACCACTACTACAAGTAGTAGCTCATCTGCAGCTAGTGAAGAAACTAGTACCTCCAGCTCTTCATCTTCTAGTAGCGAAACCGCCTCAAGCGATAGTAGTTCCAGTGAAGCCGTAGCAGAGAGCTCTAGCTCTGACACAAGTTCTAGCGCTACCTCATCCGATAGTAGCTCATCGGAATCTGCCTCATCCGAAAGTTCGGCTGTAAGCAGCGATTCTTCTAGTAGCGAAGCCACCTCGAGTGATAGCAGCTCCAGTGAAGCCTCGTCCGATAGTTCAAGTTCGGAAAGCAGTTCGAGTTAATGAAGTTATGTACTACGTAATAGCCAGTGAGAAATCACTGGCTATTTTTTTTGTTTGTTACAAAGCGAGGCAGAGGCAAAGATCGCTGCCAGGCCAATGGTGCATTGATAATCGTATGCTCTTCGCTCATGGCTGTTGTTTCGCGCGAGATTCGTACAAGTTCTCCTTTAGGATTGATTACGGCAAAAGTACTTTGGGCACTAACTACATCACTTTCTTTGCCGTCACCATCGGTATCATCCGGAAAAGTGGCGCCGTGTAATGTAAAGTGCTGAATAACCAGATCGTCTTTTTGATGATCAGAGTCACTTCCGGCGTAGGCAATGCGTACGGAAGAGGGGAGAACATGAGTGATATTGGCATCGTTTAGGCTCTTGCTTCGGACAATGGGGCTGGCAGCCTCTATTGAAATACTGGTTGCTGGTTCGCCTTTTCCACACACAATTTTGATTCTGCCGGAATCTTGCATGACAATAGCAATGCCACGCTTTTCAATTTCCTCCCAAGATACCTCGGGAGCAATTTGGACTTGGCTGTAATCCATATTCAATGCCTCGGCTATGGATATTTCCATATCACTAGCTGGAAACTCCTCATAAATATCTGGGCGTCCACGATCGGC
>CAZLUF010000186.1:0-456 GCA_964562645.1 uncultured Candidatus Peribacteria bacterium | reverse complement strand
CTGTGCATTGGCACTGGCATCAACCAGGTAGGCCACGGTCGTGATTGCGCCCACTGCAACCAATGTACCAAAAAGCACTTTACGAACACCTGTCGCTATACTGCCAAGCGCTGACAGATTTGGGGCGCGCTCGGTTGTGGCTTCAACGCGGCGACTTTCGAAGTTGCCCAGCGGCATGCATTAGTACGTAAACAGTTCTTCAGGCTTGAAGAAGCGTTTTACCTCGGCCTCAGCGGCCTCTGGGCCATCGGAAGCGTGTACTACGTTATACATCTTGCTCTTACCGGCTTCTTTATTGCCGAGCTCAGCACGAATGGTGCCAGGGGCAGCTTGCAAACAATCGGTCACACCGAGCATGTCGCGAACTTTAGCGATGATGTCATCACCTTCGATCACCATGGCGATCACAGGCGTCATACGCATGAACTGTTCGACTTCTGGGTAGAACGGCTTACT
>CAZLUF010000185.1:336-1938 GCA_964562645.1 uncultured Candidatus Peribacteria bacterium | reverse complement strand
ATTTCTATAAAATACTCATACGACCTCTTAAGACACTGCGTGAAGCCCGCCAGTACCGCAGAGCCACGGCCGCCTTTACCCTGTCGCTCCAGAATCTCTAATCGCCCCTGGTACTGTGGAACCAGAGCCCGAATCACGGCAGCTGTACCATCGGGCGATTGATCATCTACCACTAAGACATCAACGTTCGGATAGAGCTGCAAAATAGCCTGCACAAGTTCGCCGATGTTCTCCCGCTCGTTAAAGCATGGAATGACAACACAGACAGTAGACACCCCCGTAGGCTAAGCCATAGACCGCCACCATGCCACCGTTTTTGCGATTCCGAGCGGTAAGGGAGTCCAGTGCAAAGTGCCAAGTAACGGATGACAAGGTCCGTAAGCTAACTGAGTTGGCTGTATAGATTCAGTCGCATACTGCACAGGAATATGCGTATTTAAAGCGGTTTGCAAAGTGCTCACTACACTTTGCAATGTGTGTGTTTGCGGTGGATAGACATACGTTAATACACTCGAACTGCGTTCAGTGATTCGACTTGCCAAGAGCAACGCCGATTGCACAACATCGTCTACAAAAATGAATGGCCGAGCTAGCTCAGCTGGCGCCTGTACACGTAGCGGTGTTTCGCCCTGTGCCAATCGCCAAAGAAGAGCAGGTATTACATTGCCATCGGCAGCAATATAATCGCGCGGGCCGTACGTGTTGGCTATTCTCAAACATACAAACGACCACTTGTACTTC
Organism: uncultured Candidatus Peribacteria bacterium; assembly: GCA_964562645.1. Taxonomy (GTDB): domain Bacteria; phylum Patescibacteriota; class Gracilibacteria; order Peribacterales; family Peribacteraceae; genus CAZLUF01. Next base: position 1,197 of record CAZLUF010000185.1, on the reverse strand, counting down.
TGAGCAGCTGCAAACAGCTGGCGCTCGCTCAGTACTTTGCCATATACATATCCATCGACCATCTCAGGCAACGCTGCCTGGTAGGTAATGTGAGCTGGAATATTCGCCGTGCTAAAAAACACGATCTGCTCCACGCTGCTGGGCAGAAGATCCAAGAGCGCCTGCGTTATTTTCGTATTGGCCTCGCATACTTCGACCGCGTGCTGACGATGGTACTGACCATTTTTACGGAAAGAAGCCGCATGAAACACCACCTCTGGTGCCTGTAGTTGCAAGAGACGGCTGGCCTGCGGATCCAGTAGAGAAATGGCCTCAAATTGACTTTTAAGTGGCTCTAACCAGGCAAGTGCCTGGCGATAGAGTACGCTAACCTTAGCACCCTGCATGAGTAATTGCTCCACCAGCAAGCTACCAATAAAACCTGTACCACCCAGGACCAATACACGCCGACCCGACCACTGTGCAGTATCCATTATGCAGTTACGGAAGCCGAACACCTGCCAATTTGCAATCGGCAGTCATCATAATACGGGCGAGTTCAGCCAGTGTGGTTTTAGGTTTCCAGCCCAGTTTCTTCTCGGCCAGCGAAGCATCTCCACAGAGAAGATCGACTTCGGCAGGTCGGTGGTACTGCGGCGACACATCTACCAATACGCGGCCGGTATTTTTTTCGATATACTTTTCCTCCAAGCCTGTCCCCTGCCGCTCATAGGCCAAGCCAGCCAATTGCAAGCAGCTCTCCAAAAATTCACGCACTGTGGCGGTGGTACCAGTAGCTAACACGTAATCATCTGGATCAGGTTGCTGCAACATGCGCCACATGCCCTCTACATACTCCGGTGCGTAGCCCCAATCGCGCTT
>CAZLUF010000185.1:0-326 GCA_964562645.1 uncultured Candidatus Peribacteria bacterium | reverse complement strand
TAGCATCTAAATTGCCTAAGGTGAGGTGAGAAAGCGATCCAGCCAGTACATGAGCCAAGCCTAACGTGATTTTACGCGTGACGAAGTTCTCGCCCCGACGTGGCGATTCGTGGTTAAACAGAATGCCATTTACAGCATATAAACCATAACTCTCGCGGTAGTTCCGCACTAAATGGAAAGCAAACACTTTGGCACAACCGTAAGGACTGCGTGGGTAAAACGGTGTTCGTTCCGTTTGTGGAGTTTCGATGACACGCCCATACATTTCACTGGAGCTCGCTTGGTAAATCCGTACTGGCAGACCGCTGGTGCGCACGGCTTCAAGT
>CAZLUF010000184.1:0-1963 GCA_964562645.1 uncultured Candidatus Peribacteria bacterium | reverse complement strand
TGCATCCCGAACTGCCCCAAGCCACCACGATCCAACCATGATCACTACCGTGCGTCACCGGCCGTTTCGCATTCTCTACTTTGCGGGATTGGTAGTTACACTATCGCTGTTCAGTGTGTTTTTCAGCGCCCGTCATAGTGCATCACTCCGAGGCCAAATCCTCTCGCCCGATGCCAGCTTCCCTGATGTGACTATCGATACTCCCTACGGCGGAGCCGCTGCCTTTTTGCGTTTGCGCGACATTGTATCGGGATTTCCCGATGGCAATTTTAAACCCCAAGAACCCGTGAACCGTGCCCAGGCCGCCAAGATGCTTCTACTCGGTTCGCGTCGTCCCATTACTACAGATATCCCGCCACACTTTGCCTTTGATGTACCCACCAAAGCCTGGTTTGCCCGGTACATCGTAAGCTCAAAACAACAGGGTATAATGAATGGTTACGATAACGGCACGTTTCGCCCCGAACAAAATATTGTGCGCAGCGAGTTCTTTAAAATGCTGAGTATTGCCTTCCATTTGCAGGCTAAACAAAAAGCCAGCTACACCGATGTCGATCGCGGAAGCTGGTACGCGTATTATGCCGACACCGCCGAAACCTACGGCGCACTGTTGCCCGATGGCTCACAGACGTTCCAGGGCGATCGAGTGGTAACACGTGGCGAAGCCGCCTTTGCCATCGCTCGCATTATTCAATTAGATCAGGCCATCCAAAGTGGCAACAATGCCGGTCTCATCGAGCTCTACGAACGTCACCTCATTAATCAACAGACACTCAAAGCACTCCAGGCTAAGGCCGAGGCACTCCGCAAATGGTTAGCCGAAAACCCGGTTGCCACTCCCCCACCAGAGCCAGAACCTACTCCTGTTGATCCCGTAGTAAGCTCCGAACCTAGCGATACCACGAGTTCCGAGCCTACGCCCCAAACGCTCTGCACGTTGCCGGTTGGACCAGTGCAAATTGAGGGTGGCACACAGTTTGGCCTCACAACTTGTTTTGATGTCGAGGCAAAAGACCGGCCAGTGGATTGGTCGTGGTGCCTAGATGCACGCGACCCCAGCCTAAGCGAGCAATCGTACTGCTCCTGTACCGATCCGCTCGTCATCGGCGCTGCAAACATCACGTGGCGGAGCCCCCTCCTGCAAAAGAAGTGTGCCGTTACCGAGTGTCCGGCCAACCTCGAAAACGCTGAGCCACACTGCGATGGCCAAAGTACGGCCGTAGCCCCAAACATCTGCGCCCGTAATGCCGCCGGTGTGTGCCAGTGGTACAGCACATGTGTACCTCGTCGTTGCTGTGATCACATCTGTGCCACAGCCGAGCAGTCTAGCTGCGATGCCGAAGGTAAAAACTGCCGCGCCAGCCAAGATGATTGCGGTTGCTGTAACCAAACGACCAGTGGTTACAAAGGTGAATGTGCGCCATAGCAGCTCTATATTTCTACTCACACTAGCGCCACAACATCAGGCGCGCACTTTTCTTCATAATAAACTGCTCAGCTTGCAGGCGCTCTATAATCAAATGGAGTATGGCTTTTTGATCCACTGATTCCAGTTGTAATGTACGCTGTAACTCTTGGACTGTCGTACCGGTTTTCGCCTGGCCAATCGCACGGAGTACTCGACCACGTAAAATGCGACGTGGTACAAACGTACCAGCTATTTCGATTCCCGGTTCGTGCCGAGGCTTTTTACGACGCACGATCTTTACCGTAATGGGTCGTAAGATCCCCTCTCGCACTAAAGGACAAACATCCCACTCGGGATCTCGCGATGTGCACACTAGTGAGCCGTAATCCATAAGAGCTGCGTGCCACTCAGCCGCCGTATGCCACACTTGATCAGTTCGACCAATGGTGCGACCACCATCGACCGCTATCTTTAGTACTTGATGTGCGATCCCTATTAAATAGTGGTCGTCTTTTGCCCAGGTGCCATCTGGCTTCTCTGGACCTACAAACACGC
>CAZLUF010000183.1:0-1977 GCA_964562645.1 uncultured Candidatus Peribacteria bacterium | reverse complement strand
ATGCTCCGTGCATTATCTTCATCGACGAAATTGATGCTGTGGGTCGCCAGCGTGGCGGTGCCGGATTTGGTGGTGGTCACGATGAGCGCGAGCAAACGCTCAACCAGATCCTTACCGAAATGGATGGATTTGAACAGGAGACCAATGTGATTGTGATGGCGGCCACCAACCGCCCCGATGTGCTCGATGTGGCACTCCTCCGCCCAGGTCGCTTTGATCGTCGGGTGTTTATCGATAAGCCAGATCTGAAAGCTCGTGAGCAAATCTTGGAGGTACATGCCCGTAATAAAAAAATGGGCAAGCAGATTAAGCTCGGCGAAATTGCTAAGCAAACCGTGGGCTTAACGGGAGCCGATTTAGAGAACATTATGAATGAGGCTGCCATTTTTGCCGCTAAACGAAAGCACCCAACTGTTAGCCAAAAAGATATTGTGGATGCCGTGGAAAAAGTGACCATTGGTGGCGAAAAGAAGAGCCGTAAACTCAACGAAAAGGAAAAGAAGATCACCGCCTACCACGAGCTGGGTCATGCCATTGTCGGGCACTTGTGTCCCGAGAGCGATCCGCTCCATAAAATTTCCATCGTCTCCCGTGGCGGAGCGCTGGGTGTCACTTGGTTCTTGCCTCAGGAAGATCAGTACACAGTCAGTAAGACCAAGTTCTTAGACGAAATTTGTGGTCTGCTGGGTGGTCGAGCCGCCGAAGAAATCATCTTTGGCGAAATTACTACCGGAGCCAGTAACGATATTGAGCGCGCCTCGGCTATTGCTCGAAACATGGCGACCAAGTACGGCATGGGTGGCGACGATCTTGGCATTGTGGCCTACGGCGAACGCCAGGGGAGTATGTTCCTGGGGGTCGATCCTTCCATGGCTCGTAATTACTCCGAGCAAGCAGCGGTACAGATCGACAGCTTTGTAAAATCTACAATCGCGACCCAGTACGAGCGGGCTCGTGGCTTTATTACGAAGCATCGGAAAAAGATGGATGAACTAGCTGAGGCCCTGCTGGAAGACGAAACCATGAGTGTGCAGGAATTCACCGAAATCTTCGAAGGCAAGAAAAAGCGCGAAAAGAAGCCAGAGGTACCTGCCGAGACAACTGTGCAATCTGAGATCGAAACGGAAAAAGAGTAATTGTGCTATTTGCTGCTATCGAAGTATGTAGGATTTCCCCCTACATACTTCTTTCGGCTTACTTTATACTGCGCACATATGGCTTCTACACCTGCTTCTTTACTGGCCCTTTCACCGCTCGATGGTCGCTACAGCGAGGCGGTAACCATGCTCCGGCCCTTCTTTTCCGAGGAGGCGCTCAATCGGGCTCGTATCGAAGTAGAAATCCGTTACCTTATAGCTTTAGCCGCCGAACCCGGCGTGCCTGAGCTTAAGCCGTTTACGGCCAATCAAGAGGATCGCCTGCTCAGTATTATTGAAGAGTTTGATAACACGGCTGCCGCTCGTATTAAAACCATTGAGGCTAAAACTCGGCACGATGTAAAAGCCGTGGAGTACTACCTGCGTGAGCAACTAGAGAAGCACAAAGATCTCAAAGCCGCTGCCGCCTTTTTGCACTTTGCGTTAACGAGCGAAGATGTGAACAACTTGGCCTACGGTATTTTGATTCAAGAGGCCATTAAGCACGTATTCTTTCCTGATCTACAGGGCACTGTAAAACAGCTTTCGGCTCTGGCTCGCCGCACGGCCAAGATTCAGCTCTTAAGCCTCACGCACGGTCAGCCAGCTACGCCAACGTTGCTCGGCAAAGAGATCCAAGTGTTTGTACTGCGTTTAGAGCGTCAACTCAGTCAGTTGAAGGCGTTTCGCATGCAGGGCAAACTCGGTGGAGCTGTGGGGAACTTTTCGGCACATAAGGCGGCTTACCCCAAAGTGCAGTGGGAAAAATTCCGCACTAAATTTGTGCGTGGCCTCGGGCTCGATCCACTCCAAGAAACTACGCAAATTAACCCTCATGACG
>CAZLUF010000182.1:0-2000 GCA_964562645.1 uncultured Candidatus Peribacteria bacterium | reverse complement strand
TTTGTCATTTTCGGCGACTTTTCTTTTTGCCATTTCTTTTGGTCGCGCAAAAGAAATGGCACTGTCTGCCGTCTGGCAGACAAGAAAGTGACAAACAGTTGAGTTTTTTTGTGCCCAAAAATAACCGATCCAAATACTCTAATAGTCATCTCTGCTACCATACTCATCAATGCTCCCCATCACCCTCATTTGCATCGGTAGCCTTAAGACCAAGTGGGTAAAAGAGGGTGCAGAGCAGTACATACTACGCATTGGGCCACGCTTAAAGATCCAAGAATTATCGGCCTCTAAGCAACAAGATCCCAAGCGACAACAGGCGGAGGAGAATGCAAAAATATTGGAAGCCATGGAGGATGCACGTGGTACCACCTGGGTGCTCGATGAAACTGGTAAGACGTACACATCACAAGCCTTTGCCGCGGAGTTGGGCAAGTTAGAAGACCGCGGTGAGCCACTCACGCTCGTACTTGGTGGAGCCTACGGACTCACAAACGAAGTGCGAGCCAAAGCTCAGCGCGTAGTACGCTTAAGCGATATGACGTTCCCGCACGAACTCTGCCGCCTGGTACTGTTAGAGCAGCTCTACCGCGCGCAGGAAATCCGCAAAGGTACGGGGTATCATCATTAATTACACCGTTTGATCGGCATTCACCGGCGTGTGTGTAGTGAGTGAAGGTGCACGAATCCCCGTGGGGATAATATCTTGGGGTTGTACGATTTTTTTGGTGTTGGTGCCTAAAATAGTATGGAACTCACGATCGTGGCGCGAGAGGTACTGTAGTTCTGTGAGCCCAGTTTGTGCATCGATCATGCCGGCTGTCATGGGCCAATCTTTTTGCACCAAGCTCCCAACGTTCATCACAGTTACCGTAGTCTCTTGTAAGTCTGGTGTGAGCACTGGCACTTGGTATAAGCCCGGGTGATGGCTGTGGCCAATTACACCTACAGCGCATTTGTTCTGCGCGGTGGCTTGGGCCACCTGCCAAATCTGCATGGCATCGGATCTCGTTTGCGTAATTGGAAATGTGCGGGTGGAGCGGAGCCCTTCGTGACCCATTACTTCCCGGAACAAGTGGCGTTGCTCGTGCTCTTGTGTGGCAATAGCTCTAAGCGCCTGTTCCATGCTGCCCAGCCATTTAGCTTTGTTGGGGCGGGCGGGGAGCGCGGTAGCAGTCTCGCTCAAAATATTACCAATACAAAAACGAATATGCGCCCGCATCTGCGAGGTGGAGCCATCTTCGTCTACAGCCAAAAGCTCACGCGCCAGGCCTTCGGTCACGCGGTGTCGGGCTTGCCACTCGTGGCCATGAGCCAGTAGCACGCCTGGTTCTTCTAGAACGACCGGGCCACCGTGAATCGCTATGTGGCCTAACTTGCCCTGTATGTACGTATCGTCGAATGCTTCTGGTATATCGTGGTTGCCGCGCACGTAGTGCACATGGCTAGCCGCGGGCTTGGTATACTTACTTACTAAGGCTGCATCGCGGTTACGTTGTCGCTTGGTGGTTAGTTCCGGCGAACGATCAAAACCATCGCCCAGGACAAATACCAAACTATCGTGGATATCGGTAAACAGTTGGCGCAAGTAGGCCTCTTTATCTGCCCAGTCGTACATCACATTACTTGTGAGCAGGCGGCCACAGTGCCAGTCGGCGGTCATGCGTAACTGCATAGACGCGCGATTCTGCACAAAACGGCCTCTGTAAGCAAATTTTTGGTGCTAAAACTGCTCTGCCACCGCTCTGTACCCTTACCCAAACCCACGATTTCGCTTGGCTCTCAGGAGTCCTTTGCTATACTCCCCGCACGTTCTTTGACCTTCCGCTTCTTTTTTTCGTGTAATCAGTCGCGCGAAGGCAGGGTCTCCCTGCCTGCAGCGCAACCTTATAAGGAAAAGTGGAGTCCGTGAGGGGAAAAACCATTGGTTTTTCCGCCTCGCGCAACGTGGCCTCATCGTCTAACGGTTAGGACAGCAGGTTCTCATCCTGCAAATCGGGGTT
>CAZLUF010000181.1:0-2040 GCA_964562645.1 uncultured Candidatus Peribacteria bacterium | reverse complement strand
GTACTCTCTATCTACATGTGGGCCGTAGGTGTGGTGAATAGGTGACCAGGCCATGCTTAAGAGGGGAGGAGGGACGTCACAAGTGATTCTGGAACGCGACCCACAGCGACCACTAAAGAATTCCCCGGGACCTGGCTGGGTTGAGGAGAGGGCGATTCTAAGACGATTCGACAATCTTGTTGGAACGCTTGCCTACCGTTACTACCCACAAAAATAATGCGTTGGAACACATCGCCGGCTAGGGCACCAATTTCGGTTTGGGCCTTATCGCCCAGATCTCCCATTTCGATCAAGCCGCAGGTGACAAGTGTTTTGTGATCAAACGGTTGGCTTTTGGCCCACGCAATGGCGGCCTTCATGCTGGCGGCACTGCTGTTATGCGTATCGTCTAGCAGGCGGATACTCCCTACACTGCGCACGGCGAAAGTTCGACTAGGTGGGGCAAATGTACGTAATAGTCGCTGAATAGTCGCATCGTCCATGCCAAGATCTTTAGCGGCAGCAATCGCCAGTAATACGTTTACCACATTATGGGTGCCATGTAGTCCAACCTGGAAGCGGCTCGTTCCAATAGAAAAGGCGACACCGGTAGGAGTTTCTTCTATATCATGCGCCTCCATGTCATCCTGTCCGCCCGTACCAACAATAGTGACGGGGCAAGTTGCCAGTGTGGACACTGTGCGTGTCAGTTCGTGATCACCATTGAGGTAGGCATGTCCATTGGCAGGCAAATGTGAAAAGAGTTCGCCTTTACCCAAACGGATATTTTCTTGTGAGCCAAATAGACCAATGTGCTGTGTGCCAATGTAGGTGATAATGCCGTGAGTGGGTTTGGTGCATCGGCAGATGGTGGCAATTTCGCCGCGGCGATAGGCACCCATTTCGATCACGGCGATCAGCTTTTTCGGAACTTCGCTGGTACTGAGCTTAGAAAGTTCAGTGGTGAGCCAGCGTGCGATACCAATTTCACTATTGACGTATTCTGGTGTCACGAGCGCCTGGTAGGGAGCCAGCAGGTGGCCTAGTACCGCCTTAGTAGTGGTTTTACCTACACTGCCAGTAACACCAATAACGATCATATCGGGGAATTGGTCGCGGAGTTGTGCAGCTCTGGCCAAGATCTTTTTTTTCTGCCACCGATCAATCGGCATAAAACAAGTCCAGGCTAAGCCAAGGTAGAGCGGTTGTAGAATTGGCGCGAAGAGAGCGAAGACAAGGCCTATTGGTGATGCAAAAACGAGCAGCAGGGCCTGTGTCAGTACTTGTATGAGCAGTGTTCCTTCTACCAGTATTTTTGCCTTACTCGTCCAGTCTGGCTTACGACCACGGGTGACAAAAGAGGGGAGCTGGATAATGAGCGAACTGATCAGTGAGCCATAGGTGGCAATGAGCAAGCTGTGACTAGTTGGATAGAGCCAGAACACTCCAAGTCCAATGACACACCAGATTGCAACGATGGCAGGGCGAACCGTGCCGAGTAATAGGTGCCGCACACCATCTCGTGCCAGGTGTTCGTGTAAGCGATCCCAGCGCCATTCCTTCACTTGCCACAGCCAGGCATATAGACAGAGCGGCGGAATGCTCGCTCCGATCGAAAGAATTGCCAATGCTGAGATCTGCCACATTGCGATGGTCACAGTGTAGCTCATCTGGAGATTTTTTTGGCTATCTTTGCACTTAAATTATGCCAAGTGTTTTTTGATGACGGCCGCTATTTCCATTGCCTTGGCACGATGCACGGCATGACGAACGCCAGGATATGTATGAAGTTTACTGCCAGGGATGAGCTGGTGCATCAGTTGGCCATCGGCCAGTGGAGTCATGCCATCGTCGGTTCCCCAGAATAAGTCGGTAGGTATGGAAATCTGTGGCAGGAGTGGGCGCAAATCTTCTTGGGTCACTAAAATGAGTGTTTGGCGCATGAGTGGCGAGGCTTGCTCGTAATCGTGTACTCGTACCAATTTATAGAGGAATTTTTTGCCAAGCGGAGCTAGTTGCTTTAGGCCAGGAATAGATAAAAAGAACTTACCAGTTTTGGCC
>CAZLUF010000180.1:0-2089 GCA_964562645.1 uncultured Candidatus Peribacteria bacterium | reverse complement strand
ATCTGGCCTTTTTTGATCAACAGGTAGTAGCGCTTCGGAACCCCGGCTGGCAAAAAGCTGTTCTAATTCGACGAAGGGTGAATCACTGAGGTATTCCATAGTAGTGAGAAAAATTAGGCTCTAACTAAGCGTTGCATTGTTTTTTCGTAATCGCCTTCCATGCGCCACTGACTGCCTGGTTCAGAGGTATCATCAGCTGCTTTACCCATCACGGCCACTACTCGAGTATGTATATTGCCGCGGCCTTGTCGAATATGGGCTGGCGCAGGGTCGACTAAATCCATCATGCGCATTGGATCGATTGTCACAATAGTGCGTCCTTGGGCGTCGACACTAGTTACCCATGGGCTATTTTCTGGAATCGTCTGAGCAGCAGCTTGCGATTGAGCTTCTTCGACAGTGGGAACATCTTCGTACGGGGAGTGGAATCTTTCGGCATCCATAGTATTGAGAGGAAAAGGGAGATAAGAAAAAAAACGAGTCCGGCGGGGAAGTCGGGCTCTAGAGATTGAGTAGAATTCTCTTAGCGCAGCCCGCCTTCCGCCGTAAGGCAGAGGAGTTGGAGGCCGCAAATAAGGGTCACACGTGTCATGTCTGCGCTCAGTCTACGCATGTCAAATAGTTCTTCAATAATTTTCTTTATAATACACTGTTTTACTTTTACACATGCGAAAAAATCATTTAGCTGCCACCTGTGTTCCGGTGTGTTTTACGCGTATACAACTCATCTGCATGGTAATGGTGCACGTGTGGTTAGGGAGTGTGCAGTTCAGTTGGCAGGTGCCGCCTGGGGCGGCTTGGTGTAGTTCCAGAATTTCGGCGGTGGAGACGCGCACATGTTGATCTTTAAATTGCGGGGTGTGCGAAGTGATGACAATGCCATTGGGTTCAATAGCAATGGTGCCCACATGCAGGCTGTAGCGTTTTTGAAAAATAGGATCGCGGTCTTCGAACCGGTAGATCCCGTGCGAGAGTTCTACGAGTGGGCCACTATCTTCGTCGGGACCAAGGTGAAAACTCACTATAGCTTCGCGCGGGCCCTCGGGGTGGCTTTGGTAAAACCGCACTGGCCTGGTGTGTCGCTGGCCGCTTTTGGTATCGAGCAATACAGTTCCAGGTTCAAGCTCTTCGGCGTTATCCCATAGTTCTGTTTCTGTTTCTTTGTGCTCCAGAGGTGCAGTTTGCTGATCGGGTGCGCTGTAGCGGTTGTAGGCTACTACTCCAGTAATAGTAAGTAGAATGCTGGCAGCTACAGCCGAGCGCCAATTGAGCAAACGGTTACGCACCGTGGGAGTTTCCTGTGGCCGTTGCCCCGTGGGCTCTGGCGGCAATTCCAGAATGCTCCCAAGCGTACAGGGGTTTTATCTCCTTCGCATCTTTTTAGAGGTTGCGGCTGAGTCTACCTCTACGCAAAGCGCAGCTTTCCGGTATAGCGCACGTTACCTTTGCCCTTGGTAACACTACCGATGGGGTAGCAGTTGTGGCCGTGGCGCTTGAGGTGGCGGCGAATCTGCGCGGCATCTTTGGCGCTCACTACGAGTGTTAAGCCTACGCCCAGGTTAAAGGTTTTGCGCATTTCGGCCTCCTCAATCTGACCTTCGCGCTGAATCACTGAAAAGAGTGGCAAGACTTGTACGAGTGATTGATCGATCACGGCATCCAGATTCTTAGGTAACACGCGGTTCAAATTTCCCTCGATGCCACCACCGGTAATGTGGGCCATGCCGTGTAAGCCCTTGTGGGTAAAGAGTTTCTTAATGGCTTGGAAGTAGCACACGTGCGGGCGCAAAATGTGATTGAAGAACGTTTCGCCCTCGATCTTCTGGCTTTTAAGCTTGGGCTTTTTTTCCATGAGTGTGCGCACCAGCGTGTAGCCATTAGTGTGGAGCCCGTTACTGGCAACAGCCAATACCACATCGCCCGCTTGAATGCGCGAGCCATCGATGATGTTCTTTTTATCGACAATACCAACCACGCTGGATGTAAGCACATAGGTGTTCGGTTTGAGCACACCTGGCTGTACCGAAGTTTCACCACCAGTGAGCGTGCACCCCTGGGCGCGGCAGGCTGCCGCAACGCCAGCCACAAG
>CAZLUF010000179.1:0-2128 GCA_964562645.1 uncultured Candidatus Peribacteria bacterium | reverse complement strand
CTGGATCAATTTTTTCGTTATGTGCAGCAAGCACCACATTACGGCCCGCGAAAATTGGCACATCTTTATAGTCGGCCCTGGTCCGAAGAATATTGGCAACTTCTGTCTGTACATTCTCTTTTGTCACTGGCTTCTTTTGGAAATACAAATTACGAGTAATCATGACCATCACCTGATTTTTTTCGACCGGACTATCCGGATGTTCAAATTGCTTCCAATCAATCCAATCTGGATCAATAAAACCGAGTTCTTTAAGAGCTGGATCTTTTAGTAACTCTGTAGCTGGGTCATCGCGCAAGCCATCACTTGTGGCATCGCGTAAAGAATTTTTGGCTACCTTGTCTGGATGAAGCAAAGGTACGCCAAGCAAAGCCTGTTGCCGCTGTGTTTCCGATAGAGTGCCAGGTGGAAATAATTGGGGATCTTGTAATTTTTTCTGCAGAGAATCACGCGTTAATTCTAGTTTTCTTGCCGCACTGATAAGTACATCTGGAGCATACGATAACTGTTTGTACTGCGAAAATTTTTGGAACATCAGTTCGGCAAACGTTTCATTATATCTTGCATGGGCCATAAGAATTTCTCGCCCACGCTCTTCGCCTGGGGCAATCGCAATAAGATTATCGGTTAACTGTTCTGTAAAGAATGTCAGGTTTTTTAAGGCAGCTGCCCGTACATCTTTAGGATATTGACTAAATTTTTTGGCAATATCCTTGCCATCCAGAAGCAAGTCTTGAATTTCTTTTTGCATAGCCTCCGTGCTCTCTTTGGGCGCCTCTTTTGCTGGTTGTTTAGGTGTTTCAGTGGTCGAAAATTTCATCAAATCATCAGCTGTTTCCACACGGCACGCCTTACATAATTCCGCGTGCTGCGAATTGATTTTTGTAAAAATTTTCCCCCAATCGGATCGCGAAATTTCAACCGAATCCGCGGCATGGAATTCATCGCTAACCTTCTGGCGCAAATCGGACACGGAATTTTTTAGCTCTACTTGCTCAGATTTGGCAGATACAACTCGTTCTGTGGGCGCATCGGGAGCTTCGAATGGCATCTTTAGATGTGTGAAATTTTCTCTTCGAGAGCAAATAAGCTCTTGATATCTTTTTCGATATCTCGACTTTCTTTTAAAGAACGAATTTCCCGCAAAACAATTTGCAGTAACTCGGCCTCGTTTTTCAATTGTTGTTCATTAAAATCCATCTTTGTATTATACCTAAAATTCACTACAAATACCAGGTTCAAACAAGAAATTTTGGCGCAATCAGTAAAGGGCGTAAGCTACAAATATGCGACACATTTTTGCGATTGGAGGCGGCAGTATTGTGACCCCCAAGCGAAAACCCGAGACCTATGCCTTAGATGCTGAGATTGTAAAAGCGAGTGGTAAAAAGCACCCGCACGTCGTATTTATCCCCACCGCCAGTGGCGATTCGACCAAATATGCCGAGGCAATTACGCAGTACTACACCAAACACTTTAGCTGCCGCGTTACCACGCTATGGCTCCTCACTCAGGATTATTCCAAAGAAGCTCTAGCCGCCATTATCGAGACGGCCGATATTGTGTATGTAGGTGGAGGTAACACACTCCGGATGATGAAGCGCTGGCGCGCATTGGGCGTGGATCAATTGTTACAGCACGCCGCCAAACGTGGCATTGTGATGTGCGGACTCAGCGCCGGCGCCATTTGTTGGTTTCGCGAAGGGCATTCGGATTCACTCAAATACAGTAATCCCAAAAACCCATACATTCGGGTGAAAGGACTCGATTTAATCGATGTTCTTGTTTGCCCACACTACAACTCCGAGGCCAAGCGCAGGGCTGATTTACACCGTAAGATGAAAGGCTCGAACACTGTAGCTGTGGGACTAGAAAACTGCAGTGCCATTGAGGTGCTCGATGATAGTTTCCGTATTCTCGTCAGTAATAAAACCGCCAGAGCTTGGCGCATGCAGTGGCATAAAAAAAAGTTAGTAGAACAAGTATTGCCTGCTAATACGTGGATAGATTTGGAGGTGCTTTTTTAGACTAAGACCATTTTGATTTGTTACTTTTTCCGGCGAAAAAGTAACCCCCTAAAGGGACTGCACTGTCAGCCACTCATCTGCGCTTCGCTGGATTCGAGAGC
>CAZLUF010000178.1:0-2162 GCA_964562645.1 uncultured Candidatus Peribacteria bacterium | reverse complement strand
TGGGTTCGACCCCCGCCGAGCGCACCACAAATGCGTAAAAGAAAACCTTAACGGTTTTCTCTCACGGACTCACTTTCCCTTCAAGGTATCGCTCCAGGCAGGCAAAGCCAGCCTTCGCGATGTTTTATCGAGTTTGTGCTATACTAACCACAGTTCTTTCCCAACCTCTCAATGACAAAGTTATTGAGAAGCGCATGTCTGTACATTATTGATGAGCAACCAATCTCGTTTAGGCTCGGCTACACAACGAAAACTTGCTGATTCAGATGTTACAGAGTAAGGCTATGCCAATAGGTCAAGAACCACTCAGAAAACCGAGCGCAACCTGAGCCCCACTCTACCCATGCAATTCACCACATAAATTTCCATTTTCACTATGCCCTCCCTCACTCTCATTACCGGCGCTTCCGGCGGACTTGGCGAAGAATTCGCTCGCTTGGCGGCAACCGATGGCAGCGATTTAGTACTAGTGGCTCGTAGTGTGGATAAAATGGAAGCCTTAGGCAAAGAGCTACAAGCCAAGCACGGTATCCAAACCCATGTCATCGGCCAAGATCTCACGGCCCCCGGCGCCGTAGAGCATTTGGTGCAAGAACTCCAAACACGCAACCTCACCGTCACCAGCCTCATCAATAATGCCGGCTTTGGTGCCTATGGTTTGTTTGCCGAAACAGACTATGGGCAGGAACAAAACTTACTGCGCGTAAATATCGATGTCGTTACCGAACTCACCAAGCGCTTACTCCCCGGCATGGTCGCTCGCAAAAGTGGCTCGGTACTATTCGTTGCTTCTACTGCCGCATTTCAGCCCGGCCCGCTCATGGCTGTGTACTACGCCTCTAAAGCTTATGTCCTTTCGTTCTCGGTAGCCTTACACGAAGAACTCCGCGGTACTGGCGTACATGTGAGCTGCCTGTGCCCCGGCCCCACTAAAACCAAGTTCCAAGCCACGGCCCACATGGAAAAAACTGCCCTGTTTCGTGCGGCTATGGCGGCCACGCCAGTGGCGCGGGCTGGCTACTTTGGCATGAAGCACAATACACCGGTCGTCATTCCTGGGCTTACCAATTACATCGGCGCGCTGCTTGCTAAATTCGCCCCACGCGTATGGGCGGCTCGTGTAGCCCAATTAGCCCAAGCTGCGCCCAGTAAATAGTGCGCTACAATACGTGCATGAAGGTTGCGATCGTCCATGAACTTCTGACAATGAAAGGTGGTGCCGAAAAGGTTGCCAAGATCTTGGCCGAACTCTTTCCCGAAGCCCCGATCTTTACCCTGCTGTACAACAAGGAATTAATGAAAGACTGGTTCCCGGCCGAGCGAGTTCGCACCAGTGCATTGCAGCACAAATTCAGCTGGCTCCCGGCCAAGGTACGATTCAATCACCACTTGTACCTCAAAGATTTTCCAGCCGCCGTAGAGGCGTGGGATTTTTCAGAATTCGATCTGGTGATCTCTTCGTCGTCGGCCTTTGCCCACGGCATTATTACCAACTCAGCACCCAAGCACATTAGCTATATCCACTCCCCTTCTCGATACTTGTGGGATAGAGCGCACGATGTGCTAAGCCAGCAAACTCAACCCCTGCTCGGGCCGCTACGCAAATGGCATTTAGCTCGCATGGCCCACCAGTTACGGCAGTGGGATACCATTGCCGCCCCGCGGGCCGACTTACTGCTAGCCGCTTCGCAGGGAGTACAACGCCGAATCGAACTCTACTGGCGCCAGCCCAGCCAAGTGCTCACGCCACCCATTGATGATTTTTGGTTTACTAGTAATCCGCATGCGCGTCGCAGCCCACAGCACCCACCACGTTTTTTGATTGTGAGTACCCTTGCCCGTTACAAGCGGATCGATATCGCTATTGCCGCCTGTAAAGCCGGCAATTTCGATCTGGCGATTGTGGGCACTGGCCCAGACGAAGCACGGCTCAAAAAACTTGCCGGACCCACCGTGCATTTTTTGGGTCGCAAAGATGGCGAAGATCTCCGCGCGCTGTACACCTCGGCCACTGCTACCATTTTCCCCGGCGACGAAGATTTTGGCCTAGTGCCACTGGAGTCACTGGCCTGTGGTACACCCGTGGTGGCTTTTGCGAGCGGCGGCGCGCTCGAAACACTCAATACAAACTCATCTGAATTTTTCCACATGCCCACTGGCGA
>CAZLUF010000177.1:0-2199 GCA_964562645.1 uncultured Candidatus Peribacteria bacterium | reverse complement strand
GATACACAGTGCTGCTCTTGCCACCATCAACCGAGAACTCAAACCGTACGCGCCATGCGGTGGGTTCGGGGTTTGTTTTACATTGGAGTACTGTGCCATCAGACAATGTAAACGAACGGGTAAAGTCCCTGTATGGTTCGTAATCAAATGGCTTAGTTGGTTCTGGTAAGCGAATACTCGTTAATGGCGAACCATCATTTATACGTGCCCAGCGCAAAACTGCTTGGGCATCTTTTTGAATGTACATTCTCAGTGTATCGGCGGTTTGGGCTGTATTTGGTAACCGGGAAAATGCTTCGTTAATCGCACGGCCATCTGCTTCGGTGAGCTCCGTAAATACGGTTTTTGTACGGTGTACATCACCTTGTTCCAGGTATAAAAATAGCGATGTCCCAAATCCATTGGTGTTCACTTTTAGCTCGTAACCGGTGGTGCGACCATCGCTGCATGTAAGGATTTTTTTGGCCTCTTGTCTATGGAGCAGAGTTAGGCGCATTTCTTCGTCCATCGCGCCCCGAAAGCCTTGCTCATATTCTCGCTGTAGTGCGCCAATGCCTCTTTCTGACACATTCATACGGCGCACTTCAACTGTAGGTATTTCTGATGGAGAAGGGGGGCGATCAGCAGTATCCATGAAATTGGTGTGAGTACTATATAGTATATAAGAAAATTAAATATATATCTAGTCAAATACTCCTCCTCGCTCTTTAGTAAGCCACTTGGCAAGCTGAGGGCCAATGAATACTACCCCTATTCGGATTCTGTCTGCCAATGACTCTTCGGCACTATCGGCGCTGTGGAAGATCAATTGCAGCGCTGGTGATGGTGTACTGGAAGTAGGGGATGGTCAAACAATAGCAATACCCGCTCAATGCCCCGAGCATGCAATCGTTATTACTAATACCAAAGCACATGCTCAGTTATCTTTCTGGGCTGCGAGTTCAGTTCAACAGCTGACAATCAGTCTCTGTTTGGCTGAGGGGAGCACGCTCCAGGCGGTTTTGGTAACGCCAAAAGAGCACCCAGGCTTGCAATTGCAGGTGCAAACTAGGTTACAAAACCAGGCGCATCTTTCGTGTGTAGGAGTGTGCTTAAGTGATCGCTCGTCGCTTACTGTTCGTTCGGAGCTCCTCGGCAATGCCGCGACCAGTGATATCGAAACCGTGCTCTACGCGCGCGGCCATGAAACCCAAGCCTGTGATGTGCGGAATGTCTTTATTGGCCCGCAGGGCGGCGGGAAAATTACCATGCGAGCGGTGGCTGAGGAACAGGCGCGCATCAACATGAATGGACTCATTGAAATAGCCGAGCAGGGGAATGGTACCGATACATTTTTAACGCAGGAGGTACTGATGCTCGATCCCACAGCTACTATCCACACCGTGCCAGGGTTAGAAATCCGTACCAATGACGTAAAAGCTAGCCACAGTGCTACCGTGAGCCGTATTACACCGGAAGATTTGTTTTACTTCCAGAGCCGCGGTATTACCGAGCCAGAGGCCAGAGCGATGTTTGTGGAAGGATTTTTAGGCACAGCGTTAGATCGAATACAAGATATCGATCTCCGCGAGCGCACCAAAGAAGCTATTTTGGTTAAATATCAGCGTTAACTGAACATATTGATAATTTTATAAAATATTGTAAAATATGTTACTTTTTCCTGCTATTCTTACACTGTGGAACATCTCAGATTCCCTACTGAAGGCACCGGTGCTCTGCAGCCCGAAACCCACACCGAGGACACAGAAACAGGTGAATTAGCTCCTATTTATCATATTAACGACTACGTACGCACCAAATGGGGCAGGGTAATGCGTCGCCCTGATCCAGATGATAGTGCTCCTGAGTTACCAGTGCTGCCCAAGTTGCAATCGAGTCTCGTCAGTCGACCCCAGTTACAAATGTACCAACCAGACTTCGATCCCTTCGATCCAGATGATTCTTGGCTCACCGAATCTCAGCCAGTTGAGCCAGTGCCACTCAAGCTCTACGAACCTCCTCCAGACGAACCTGGAGAGGTGGCAGAGCAGGGGAATGGGCAGCTAACTGCCGAAGATGTTATTCATACTGATAATGCTGATTTCTTTGGTCAGTTAGGACTCAATGATTTTTACGGAGCAGATTAAATACCCCTGTTATAGAGGGAGGGTCTATTTTTTGCCTATAGCAAAAGACCACCATGCGGCGGTCCTTCCGGTT
>CAZLUF010000176.1:0-2243 GCA_964562645.1 uncultured Candidatus Peribacteria bacterium | reverse complement strand
GGTCGGTACGAAACTGGTACCGCTTCTACCATTGCCACTTACGCGGGCTTTGCACCATTGCATAAACCGAAGTTTGTGATGTTGATTAAGGTCGATCGCCCTAAAAACTCCATCCACGGAGCTACGGTGGCGGCGCCTATTTTTAAGGAGATTGCCACCTTCTTGTTCCGCTACTACGGCATTCCGCCCGATGAGCGCGCTCTGTAGAGCCAAAATTCTGTTTTTTTGAGGTTACAAAGGGACATATTACCGATATAAGTGCGAATTTCGCATAGGTTTCGGAGCACCTATTTTGTTGGCTTATGCAAAAGCTAAAAGTTTAGTGGTTTTACTTCATTTTCTGGATTAAGTGCTATTACAACAGAATCTGTAATAGTTGTCGTACTTTATCCATTCTCCCAAACATAGTATGGAAACAAAAGATATGCTTAATCAGCAGGAAACAGGTGAAGATATGACTGGTGCTCTCGATACTAAGCAGAACTATGTATCAGTAGATGCGGAAAATATTCGCAGTAGTGTTCGTTCGGGCGTTACACGTACAGCAGGTGATATTTTTAGAGTTGATCCAAAATCTGGCAGAGTTGAGTATGGTTATCAGACCAATGCGTAAGTACTACTGAATATATCCCCCACACACATTTTGTGTGGGGGCATTTCTCTTCATTTGCACCTTTCTATTTTTATGAGCCTAGGACCTTGTGAATCATTGGCTGAATGTGTATCGGAATTAAAACAGGTAGAAGTTATGCCAGGTTTTATTGTTGATGATAACGAGTCAGGTTTTCGTGATATGGCACGCTCGCCTGAATTCGAGCGAATTTTGCGGTGGATTAGCACTGCCGAACGCGTAGCTCGTCGGCCAGACTTATCAGTACCCCGCTCGCTTCGGTACGAGGGTGATTAATACTACAAGTAACTTCTAGAACCCTTGATTTTTCTGCGAGCTTACTTTACAAGCTGCGTAATTTATGGACTTGAACACTTTTGAAGCAGACGGCGAAACTGAGTCACATCAGCCCCGAGATGTGGCAGAAGGTACGGAACAGCAGGGCGTAGAGACGCGCATGTTGCAGATCCAACATGTTACTTGGCATTTGATTGGCATGACCGTTGCTGTACGTCGGGCGAATTTACAACAACATCCTTTTGCGACTGGCGAGCATGTCAAAGTAACCGACATAGATGAAAAACGCCCCGAGTCTGTCCACGTACAAACGAAAATGTGGCGTCAGTGGATGAATCCAAGCCAACTGATGCATGTGCCAGGGTATAAGCCATCTGCACCTCGAGTTGAGACACGGCCAGAAGTCCGACGTCCTTCGGGGTATTCGGTGGTGCAACGTGGGCGAGATCAACGGTCAATTCATGCCATCCAAAGCCCGGATCAAAGCCGTACCTTTACGGTGGGAGAACAGGCAAGTATCGTGCAAAATCCTCATTGTTGTCTGGTGCCCGGCGAACAGATTACCATTGTAGAATTGGATCCTGCGCGCGAAGACTGCATTAAAGCACGTGGTCGCCATGTTATCGATTGGATCCGACCGACAGAACTTGAGCACAATGCTGGCGAATATACGCCAGTTCAACCTTTAATAATCAGTTTGAATCAGGGGGGCGTTGCCGATTCGGACATGATCCGAGTGATCAGCTAAATCTATTTTACCGTAACACTCTTGGCGAGGTTACGGGGCATATCGGGGTTTTTGCCTCTCTTAACGGCTAAGAAGTAGGCCAGTACTTGAATCGGAATGATATTAATGATGGCCTGCGCAGCCACGGCATCGGGCACGCGGATCCATTCGTCGAACACTTCGTGCTTTTCGGGGGCAATGCCAATGATCAGTCCCCCGCGCGCTTTGAGCTCCATAGCGTTACTGAGGATGTCGTTTTGCACTTCGTCATTACCGCAGAGCACAATACATGGCGTGCCGTGTTCAATGAGGGCAATGGGGCCGTGCTTGAGCTCGCCACCCGCAAAACCTTCGGCATGTACGTAGCTCACCTCTTGGATCTTAATGGCACTTTCGAGTGCCATGGGGTAGTTCCAACTCTTGCCGATAATATACATATCCTCCTGGCCTTTGATCTTCTCGGCCAAAGACTCCAAGCGCTCCACATAGCGTGGGTTTAACATGTCGTTGATCATGGCGCTGGTTTCGAGCAGCAGCGTTTTGCCTTCTTGCAGGCGATCGTTGAGAGCGTAGGCAATTAAGAGCAGAACCGCCAATTGGCCTGTTAGG
>CAZLUF010000175.1:0-2259 GCA_964562645.1 uncultured Candidatus Peribacteria bacterium | reverse complement strand
ACGGTAGGCAGCAGCGCTATCTCCATCGATGGAACCAAAGTTACCCTGACCATCTACGAGCGGATAACGCATGGAGAACTCCTGCACCAAACGCACGAGCGCATCGTACACAGAGGAGTCGCCATGGGGGTGATACTTTTTGAGCACTTCACCCACCACACCGGCACACTTACTGTAACGGTGGCTTGGGGTAAGGCCTTCTTCCTGCATGGCCACCAAAATGCGGCGGTGCACTGGCTTTAAGCCATCGCGAGCATCGGGCAGCGCACGCGACACAATCACGCTCATGGCGTAGTTGAGGTAGCTCTCCTCCATTTCGGTCACGATTGGACGTGGCTTAATGCGACCAATAGAAGAAAGAGTTTCCCCAGCCTCGCTGGCAAGCGGCTGTTGTTCGGGCGTAGAGGGCGGATTCTTTGCGGACATGGGATAGCGCGATACAAGAATAGAACTGGTAGATCATAGGGAATCTCCAGAGAAGCGGTAGATTGACAACAAAAGTATTAAGTATGAAGTATATGATAAGAAAGAGAGTCCCTGTATACTTCATTCTGCATACGGCATACTCAACTCGTGTTATCTATTATTGCTACCCCCATCGGTAACCTGGGCGATATCACGCTCCGTGCCATTGAGACACTCAAAAAAGTGGATGGCATCATTTGTGAAGATACGCGCGTAACTGGCAACCCCAAAAAAGAACTGATTAGTTACCACGGCTATAGTGACGATGGCAAAGTGGCCTACATTTTGCGCCGTCTGGAAGAAGGCCAACACTTAGCACTCGTGAGCGATTGCGGCACGCCCGGTATTAGTGACCCGGGCAACATTATGGTCTCCAAAGCTGCCGAACGAGGTGTAGCAATAGAAGTAATCCCCGGCCCCGCCGCCTTTTTAACGGCCTTGAGTGGTAGCGGGCTACCCATCCACGAGTTCAGTTATTTGGGTTTCCTG
Source organism: uncultured Candidatus Peribacteria bacterium (assembly GCA_964562645.1). Taxonomy (GTDB): domain Bacteria; phylum Patescibacteriota; class Gracilibacteria; order Peribacterales; family Peribacteraceae; genus CAZLUF01. Next base: position 1,305 of record CAZLUF010000175.1, on the reverse strand, counting down.
CCTGTAAAAAAAGGTCGTCAGACCCTACTCAAAACATTTATCGAAGCCGAGCAGACGATTGTGTTTTACGAATCGGTGCACCGCATTGCCAAAACCCTCGGTGAACTTGCTACTCTGCTCAGCGATCAACCCACCCGCAAAATTGTCATCGCGCGTGAGCTCACCAAAATGCACGAACAATTTATCCGCACCACGATTGGAGAACTGAGCGCTGTTGCCGAAAAACTGACCCAAAAAGGTGAGTTTGTGATTATTTTAGGGGGACGAAAGGATTAAAAGATTTTTTCGCAACGTGAACCAAGGCATAGAAGTGATCACTTCTATCCTTTTAATCTTCTTCATTTGTTCTGTCTTTTTCATCCTCTTAATCCTTTTAGTCTTTTAAATCCTTTTTTGTCTCACGGCATCACCTCACTAGGATTGATATGCACGCCGTTCTTGATCATTTCGAAGTGCAAGTGTGCTCCGGTAGTCATAGGACCTGCACCGTGCGTGCCTGGAGCTCCGCCACTCAAACCAATGACCTGACCACGCTTCACCTCTTGGCCTGTCTGCACACTGAACTGTGAAAGGTGACCATAGAGGGTGGCATAGCCATCGCGGTGACCGATCAAAATATACGAGAAGCCTTTAGCCCCACCATCGCGAGCCAGGAACACTACACCATCGGCGGCAGCAGCCACCGGCGTATTCTGTGGCACGGCGATATCCTGACCATTGTGTGGGATCTTAAAGAAAGCAAAGTATTCGGCGTTACGGAAACCAGCTGTAAATCGACCTTGCACTGGCCACACGAACATCGCTCGAGTATCGACTTTTTCGTTGTATCGACCTGGTGTTTCTTCGCGTAACCCCAACTGAATAAGCGTGCGCTCGGCCTTAGATCGCAAACGTGCATCGATACGAGCCATTTCGCCCTGCATGCGAAGCACCTGCGATTGCACTTGGGCATACTCTTTGCGCACATCGGCCAAATCTTGTTCGCTCAACTTTAATTTTTCGGCCACGATTTCGTGCGTAGTGACGAGTGACTTGTACTCCTTTTGGAACTGCTCATTTTCGGCCTCCAATAGTTGTAGATTCTTTTCTAGTTCCAGAGCCTCATCTAGAGCGGGACCGGAGTGCATTTCGGCGATTTCCTTCTGTTCGTAGAGAGCCACTACAATTTGAGCGCGAGCCCGCGTGAGCGCCTCGGTTTGGCGATCAGCGGAGACCACTTCGCCCAGACTGCGGCCAAATAAGCGACGGTACACCAAGCGGCCGTAGTGGGGCCCTGTGCTCTCCATGTTGTAGCGCGTATAAGAA
>CAZLUF010000174.1:0-2260 GCA_964562645.1 uncultured Candidatus Peribacteria bacterium | reverse complement strand
CAAGCGCCCGGGCGCAGTGTGCCACCTTTGCTCTTCTCTTTGCTCTGACCTGGCAAGAAGTGTACTACGTATTGGTCTGGTGTGAGCTTACCGTCCTCGTCAAATTCCTCGCTAGTGAGCTTGGGGTTATTGAGTACTTCACGTGCGAATTCAATCGTCATCAACTGTGAACCAAGACACAAGCCAAGGTAGGGGACTTTGTTCGTGCGGGCGTATTTGGCCGCCAAGATCTTGCCTTCGATGCCGCGCTTGCCGAAGCCACCAGGAACCACAATACCGGCGCAGGACTTCAGGCGCTTCCAGGTATCTTCATCTTTCTTTTCCAGTTTTTCTGAATCAATCCATTCAATTTTGGCGTGGCGACCCACGAACACGGCAGCAGCTTTTACGGCTTCGAGCACGCTCAAGTATGCATCATCCAAGTGAGTGTACTTACCCACCAGGGCAATCTTAATCGGATGGGCATGAGATTTCTCAAAGCGCTTGCGGCCGTCTTCCCACTCACTCATATCGGGCTTTAGGCGGCCAAGTCCTAGTTTTTCGCCAATGATCTGCGCCATGCCGTAGCTCTGGAAGTTCATTGGCACATCGTAGATCGAGCTGACGGTTGGAGCTGGGATCACCGCTTTACGATCTACTCCACAGAAGTGACTGATTTTATCCAGGAGATCCACCGGGATCTGCATATCGGCCCGAGCCAAGATCATATCGGGCTGTAAGCCAATACGGCGTAGTTCGCGTACAGAGAGCTGTGTTGGCTTGGTTTTGAGTTCTTTGCTGGCCGCTAAAAATGGTAGCAGCGTGAGGTGTACGTGGAACACGCGATCGTTGCCAAGTTCGGCGCGCATTTGTCGCATGGCTTCCAAAAATGGTTCACCTTCAATATCGCCAACTGTGCCACCGATTTCCACCAACATAATATCGGCACCACTTTTTTTGGCGGCTTCCTTCATGCGGTTTTTGATGGCATCGGTAATGTGCGGCACCACCTGGATGGTTTTACCTAGGTATTCACCGTGACGTTCGCGAGAGAGTACCGATTGATAAATCTGTCCTGTGGTTACGGTAGAGAGCCGACTCATGGGCTCATCAATAAAGCGCTCGTAGTGACCCAAGTCTAAATCGGTTTCGGCTCCATCGTCGGTCACAAACACTTCGCCGTGTTGGAATGGGCTCATGGTACCAGGGTCGACGTTGAGGTACGGATCGAGCTTTTGGACAAACACTTTGAGCCCAGAGGCTTTGAGAATGGCACCGATGCTAGAAACAGCGATACCTTTACCAAGTGAACTGCAGACACCGCCCGTCACGATTAGGTAGCGTGGCGAACTGGAGCGAGAGGAGCGAGAACGGGCCATAGGAAAGACTGGGCAGTATTCGGACGGGGGAATTTTTGGGCCCGCCGTAGATACTACCGATAAGCCGCTTGCTTGCAAGCGGCTCGGTAGCAAAATGTGTTCAATCGGTACTAGTGACTATTTCTTTTTCTTCACACTCTTCTTTTTTGGCGTACTCAAGCCACTTTCTGCCCAGAGTTGTGTGGCTGTCTTTTGGCCCTCGGTTAGGAATTCTTTAAGCGAACCCTGTACCTCAGTGAACTTTTCACTCACATAGCTCTTGGCCTTTTTTACATTGGTCTGAACTTCTGGGCTTTTGACAAGCTGCTGGACCTCTTTAGCAATGCGCTTACCATCTTTCGAGAGGTGGTTACCGAGCATCTTAGCAGCAGACTCAGCGTCCTTAGCCTTCATGAGCTCTTTGCGGAGACCATCGTTGCTCAAAATGTAACCAGCGAGAGCACCGCCGAGCGAACCAACTAACAGAGAAATTTTCTTCATAGATGTAACTTGGGAATTAGTGGAGCAAATTCTAGATGCAATTGATGTTTGAGGAAAGAAAAAGAGCTTGAAAAAGCCGGTAGTTCACAGTGAGTAGTTGATGAGGTATTACGAGTAAGATGTGAGTATAAGATAAATAATGAACGGTCAGAAAGTGCTATTTTTTTCGCGACCAAGAGTAGAGGTAGTTGTCACTTTCTTGTCTACCAGACAAGAAAGTAACCAAAGAAGCTCACCAAAAACCAACGCGCCCACCCGTCCCGCTTGCAAGCGGGACAATCCCACCCCCGCCGGTGGTTTTTGGACGCCTCCCCTGAAGTAACAAGTATGTGAATGAGTATATAGGTTTAAATAAGCGCAGCGCGGAAGGTTTGCGCGCCACGGGGGGTGAAGGGGCGGTCGAGCACTTTGCTTCATTTCAA
>CAZLUF010000173.1:1280-2289 GCA_964562645.1 uncultured Candidatus Peribacteria bacterium | reverse complement strand
TGTCGCATCACTTTAGAATCACCAAGCCAGCAACCACAAAAAGTTGCCGAGAATTCCCTGCTCGTTGCGGTTGGCCGTGTACCAGAGACGCTCGTGACATCACTCCTCCCTACTCCCTAATGGCCTGGTCACCTATTCACCACACCTACGGCCCACATGTAGATAGAGAGTACGTACGCCGTGTACTGGCTTGGTCTTACTTCCCCTGGCAGTACCGCCATGGCAGTTACTGCACCCAGTTACAACAAGCGCTCCAGGCCCATTTTCCCGGTTATCAAGCAGCGGTGTTTGCCAGTGGCCGCGAGTCACTCTTGGCTCTCTTACAAGCCCTGCAGCTGCAGCCCGATGACGAAGTACTCGTGCAAGGCTACACCTGCATGGTGATCCCCAATGCCATTCATGCCGCTGGCGCACATGCAGTGTATGCAGATATCGATCCCGATACACTCAACCTCACTCTCGATAGCGTACGAGCACGGATTACCCCTCACACCCGCGTTATTATTTGCCAACACACGTTTGGCATTCCTGGCCCAGCCAGTGAATTGCGTGCCCTATGTGACGAACGCGGAATTCTCTTAATCGAAGATTTAGCCCACGTGCTACCCGATTCAATGAGCCCCTTCTACGGACGATACGGGCATGCCTGCTTACTCAGTTTTGGTCGAGATAAAGCCATTTCTGGTATTGCTGGTGGAGCCATACTCATCCAAGATCCAACGCTCATGCAGCACGTCCGCGCCACGGCTGCCAAGGCACCTCTGCCGAGTTTTTGGGAAATTACGCGCACACTGGAATATGCCACCCGCATGCATAGCCTAGTGCGCCCACTTAGTAATACACCGCTTCTCAAGCCAGCACTTTGGATCATCAATACAATAGGCCTATTTGCGCCAGTACTGACAGAAAAAGAAAAGCAGGGGTACATGAGAAGCGTTCCCCGTGCCCTACCAAATATTTTTTCGCGTTTGGCCCTCTACTCCCTAAGTCGTCTCGCCTCACTCAACGA
>CAZLUF010000173.1:0-1270 GCA_964562645.1 uncultured Candidatus Peribacteria bacterium | reverse complement strand
ATTCTACTGCTCCCAAGTACCACAGTTGAACCTGGCCACATTAGGCCATGCAGCTGCCGACTTACCACTCCAAAAATTCCCCGTATTCCACCCCGAAGCCAAGCGCATTCGTGAGCAGCTCCTAGCCCAGAATATCCACCTAGACGATGGCTGGACAGGTTGCGTGATCTGCCCCGAACACATCAATACCGGCGCCACCGAATATCACTCTGGTGATGATCCGGGGGCCGAAACTGTGGGGGCGCACATTTTAAGTCTACCTACACACCCCACGATGACCTTGCCTCAAGCTAGGCAACTCATAGCTGCTCTCCGAGGAATTCTAGAAACCCACCGCTACTGACCCTCGTCACAGTGGCCTCACTCCTGCTACTCTTTTAACCATGTTGCTCGAAACAGCCACCGATGCCCAAGCATGGGATGATTTCCTCAGGCACCAGCCGTACCGACCGTTCTTACAGAGCTGGACTATGGGTGAGGTATACCGCGATATCGGTCAGGAACCGATCCGCCTGATAGCCCGCGACCACGGTCAAATTCAGGGCATTGTTTTTGGCCACATTGTGCCAGCTAGACGCGGCCGACATCTCTCTATCCCCTACGGCCCCCTCGTGCAAAATACGCAGGCACTGCATGTCTTACTAGAAGGCGTACGCGCGGTAGCCAAACAACACCACTGCAGCTTTGTACGTATGAGTCCTTTTTGGCCTGTAGATCATCATTTTTCACATGACCATCGCGTGCTTCGTGCCCCTATGCACCTACTGGCCGAACATCTGTGGTACCTACCACTCTGTGCATCGGATGTCTGGAATGGCAGTACCAGCGGCACTACTGCACTGAGTGCCGAAGAAGTATTCAAAAATTTCCGTGCCACACACCGTAATCTCATTCGGCGTGCCGAAAAAGAGGGTGTAACTATTACACGTTCTACAGACCCTAATACCGATTTGGAGCACTTTTTACGACTGCATGACGAAACACGAAAGCGGCATCACTTCACTCCGTATTCCACGGCATTCTTCCGTTCACAAGTATCGCGTTTTGCCGCGCGTAACGAACTAAGCTTATATTTGGCCCATTACCAAAACCAGGTAATCGCCACCTCAATCCACATGCACGCCTACGGCGAAACCAGCTATCACCACGGCGCAAGCAGCTCAGCGCACTACAAAATCCCGGCCAGTTATCTCCTCCAATGGACTGTCATTCAAGATGCTCTAACCCGCCAAGATCACATCTACAACTTCTGGGGCATTGCCCCCTCGGT
>CAZLUF010000172.1:0-2295 GCA_964562645.1 uncultured Candidatus Peribacteria bacterium | reverse complement strand
CCGCGTGATTCCTGTACTCCACCTTTTAGAGAGTACGGTTTACCCACGAGTCACGTATGTCTACCTATACCCCAAGTTCGGAAGATGCACGCCTCTACGAGTGCTGCATTTTGTATCCATATCCTCTCAACCAAAAAGAGGAGAACGGTCTCTTAAAGGAGATCGAAGCCATGTTCAGCGAAGCTGGTGGCAAATTGATCGAAAAAGACCCATGGGGTCGCCGCGGTCTTGCTTACCCAATTAAGGGTGCAAAGGAAGGTTCGTACATTGTGTACTACTACGAGTTGGATCCCACCAAGATCACCGAACTCGAACAGCAGCTCACCATCCACAAGTTGGTACTGCGCCACTTGTTTGTAAAGCCACCTAAGGGCTACCAGATTGTAAAATTTGGTCCGAAGTACGATCAATGGATGAAGGAGCGTACAACAGTAGAGGAGCGTCGTTCCCGCGAGCGCGAAGATAAGCTCAAGGAAAAGGTAGCCGAGAAAGCCAAGCGCCAGGCCAAGCGCGCCGACGATGCCAAAAAGACGAACAAGGCACCTCGCGCAAAGGTTTCCGATGCCGCTCTCACCGAGAAGCTCGATGAGCTCTTGAGCGACGATAAAATGATGTAATTCCTCGAAATGTTTAGGGCGACATTCGTCACCCTTGATTCTCCCCTTACCAATCTCTCCCATGATTCAAAAGCAGCAGCGCCGTGGCGATCCTCGCCAGAAGCAGTGCCCCTTTACGGCCCAGGGCACCAAGTATATCGACTATAAGGATTACCCACTCCTCAAGGAGTATGTCGATTACTTCGGCAACATCCGTAACCGTTACTACACCGGTGTATCTCTCAAGTATCAAAAGATGCTGAAGAATGCGATCGAGCGCGCCCGTTTTATGGGTATGCTTGCTTACCGCAAATAAGAAAATGCATTGTAAGAGAAGACTGGCGAAAGCCAGTCTTTATACTTTTTTTATAAAAAATCTTGAATCTTTAGTCTTTTATCTTCACTCTAGGAGTCATGTCAGGTCACTCCAAATGGGCAAACATTCGCGTCCGCAAAGGCGCCCAGGACGCTAAGCGTGGGAAAATTTATACCAAGTACGCCCGGCTTATCGAAATCGCCGCTCGCGATGGAGGGGGTGATCCAGGTAAAAACACGAAACTGCGTGCGTTAATTGATGATGCCAAGAGCGAAAGCGTGCCCAATGTGAATATTGAGCGGGCTATAAAAAAGGGCACAGGTGAGCTGAAAGGCGAGGCGATGCAAGAGGTGACGTACGAGGCCTACGGACCACACGGCACCGCCTATATCATTGAGACGCTCACTGATAATAAAAACCGCACCAATGCCAACGTGCGTACGCTGGTCACCAAACATGGTGGTCGCATGGCCGAAGGTGGCGCGGTAGCCTGGCTCTTTGATCGCAAGGGTGTGGTGACGGCTGAATTGCAGGGGACTAAATTTGTAAACGACATCGAAACACTCGAATTGGAACTGATCGATTTTGGTGCCGAAGATGTGGATCACAGCGAGGGGATAGTGCGGGTAGTTTGCGGCATGTCCGAGTGGCCACGAATTCGCGACTTTTTGACCAGTAATAGCTGCAAAGTGCTCTCGGCTGGCTTGTCGTACTTACCCAAGCAACATGCTCCAGTAGATGAAACGGGCATGGCACAAGTGCACACCTTTATGGATGTGATCGAAGAGGATGACGATGTGAACGAAGTGCACACGAATGCCGTGCAGCAGTAGGTCTATTGAGTGCTACTGGAGCTGCTGGCATCTCCTACGGTTATCGAAATTTCATCTTGCCCTGTAAGGCCACTAAGTCCGGTAGCCACGACACGTAACTGATGCGACCCTGGTTTGATGAGCGAAGCGGGAATATCCACGCTATACGGCTCACTGGGGCGGCGCGTGATGAGGGTATCGTCGATGTAGAATTCCACAATTTTCAATCCCGCTTCTGGATCACTAGCCGAAGCGCTCAGGTGCACACTGGCTCCAATGGGCAAATTGGCGCCGTCGGTAGGGCTGAGGATTTGCACATCGGGCGCACTGCTATCGGTGGAAAATTGGAACGATGTTTTGGCAGTGGTTTCGTTAAAGAACTCGTCGACCAGTGTAACGCTCAGGGTGTGAGTGCCCTCTTTGGTGATTGAGCGGGGTACGCGAATGGGTTTTTCGAATGGTCGCTCAGTGATACTGGCTAGAGTTTTGCCATCCACTGCGTAGCGAATTTCGTGGCTCGAAGAACCCACGGTAAAGTGCAACTGAGGCAGGAAGGCAGGGTAGGGTACTG
>CAZLUF010000171.1:0-2307 GCA_964562645.1 uncultured Candidatus Peribacteria bacterium | reverse complement strand
CGCCTTCGCCCCGCTTTAGCGGGGCTACGGACGGACAAGCGTGGCGCGCAAACCTGCCGCCCTGAGCTTCGTATGATTTACGCGCTTATTCACATACTTGTTACTTCAGGGGAGGCGTCCAAAAACCTGAGCCTGTGGTGAGCTTGCCGAACCAGCGGGTGGTGGGATTGGCGCATTGGTTTTTGGTTTACCTTGAGATACCGAAGGGTGAGCTTCTTTGGTTACTTTCTTGTCTGGTAGACAAGAAAGTGACAAACAGATGAGTCTATTGATCGCTCAAAAGAAACAAATGGAAGCTTCTACAGAAAACCTACAAACACCGCTCTGGAATATTTGTCCGTTGCTTTAGAGCCCCATACGCTGGTGCAAAATTGGCATTGGCATTCCAGAACGTAAAGCCGCAAGCTCCAGCATCGTATACAGCATCAATTTCATCGCGAATTTCCGTACTGGTCATGTAGTAGGCCTGAATCCAGGGACGAAGCTTCCAGGCATGCTCTTCGCCAAGGATTTTCTTATAACCATCGAGTGTCTTCCAAACTAAATAGTATGCTCGGCTACTCTTATTGGTCTTAGGATCCCAATACGCATTGCGAGAGAAAGTCGATGGATACGCCATCGGCGAAATGACATCGAGGTAAGGCGCAAAACGCACCACATCTTGCCCCAGAGGCTCCAGATTAACTTTAAAGTTCCAACCCAAAATAGCGTACGAACTAATTCCAAGTTTAGTTTGGGGGTGAACTTCGTCGATCACCCGGCGTGCCATCTTAATAAACTGCTCAATACGGTCGGCTTTTTCGGCTCCCGTTAGGCCGATCTGCCACTGACCATACTCAGTTGGATAGCGAATGTAATCGAGGTTTACTTCGTCGATACCGGTGGCAACCAATGCACGCAAAATCTGCTCGTTATATTCCAAAGTAGTGGGGTGGCTACCATCGACCCATACATCTCCGACACTCACATTACTCTTGGGGTGACGAATTTGTGCTTTAGAATTGAGCGAGGAAAACAAGGGATCTTTAAGTGCAATAAATCGTCCAATCACATAATAACCGCGCTCATGAGCGAGGCGAATGACATCGTTGATATTGTATTTTGGCCGAATCAGACTGAGTTCACGAGCCAAAGGAGCATCGGCATCGAAATAGACATTTGAACCCTTTACATCCATGACAAAAGCGTTGGCCTTATAGGCATCCATCTGCTCAAAGGTGTAATCTAAAAATCCGGCCTTACCTACGGCTGGAGCCGATAGATACGGTCCACGCTGATTCGGTGGCTTACGTACGACTGTCGGTGGATCAAACTTCCCTAAATAGAAATCATCGGAACTTGCCTGCGAAGTCACTGTACTACTGGCGACTGCACTACTGACAGAACTAGAATGAACTGCCGAAGCAATGCTACTGGAGACCGATACTGACGAACTGGTACTAAACGACGAGGTCGCAAAGCGAATACGCGGGCCACTACGCAAAAAAGTGAGATCTGCCCCCATAGTCACACCAACGTGCACGGCCCCTACCCCAAACACCAAAACGAATAGGGAGATAACGAGGCGCTGTGGACGAAAAGTGGACATAGCTTGGGAGAAAGTATTCGTGTCAGTATAGCCGATTTTGCAGATTCGCTCAATGTTTCTTCTTAAGTGCTGCGTAGCGCCACGCCATTTCGAAAATTTGCCGCTGGGTTTCGGCTACTTCTTTGCTCTCGATAATCACTCCGAACATATCGGCTTCGCCCCTCTTACCAGTGGCAAAAGAGCAAATTGCGACTTTGGAGTCGTAGACATTAATTTCATTGGTAAAATCAAACTCACGAGCCGGAACTAAGCGAATTTCACGCATACGCTCACGATCTTCACCATGCACGCGTTTGCCCACAGCATCATCGGGAGCAATTCCGCGTAACCGAATGCCACGCTTCACACGCTCAGCCACGTACTCATTATCGTAATGAGGCCAATGACTCCGCACCACTCCGGAGTTGGCAAAATTCAGCAGTTCGGTTTTGGCAGTGAGCGTATCTTCGTACACGTGTTTTAATCCCTCCCAGCCTTCAAAAAATCGCACGAGAGGCTTGCGGTACTGTGCCCCACGTAACGAGCGAAGTTCTGGCAGCGACCGTTGCAGGGCTTCGGTGTTTTTACGTGCTTCTAGCGCTACGTACTCTGGTGCTACTGGCGAATAGAATTTGCCTTTGAGTTTCTTTTCGACCGTAAAATAACCTCGGCGCACTAAATCCTCCAGCGTGTTATAGGCTGTAATACGATTCATTTTTGTCTGTAATGAGTATTCCGAG
>CAZLUF010000170.1:1786-2387 GCA_964562645.1 uncultured Candidatus Peribacteria bacterium | reverse complement strand
TTTATCGAGCTTGGTATCCTCTGGGGCCAGTAAATACCAATAGTTATGCGTAGTGTTGTACATACGCGCGTTTACATCGGTCATGACATGATCAACATCATCACGGCCAAAGTGGTAGTAGGTAGGCCCACGATGGCCCTCTTCGTATTTGCGATAGACGGAATGTTCGCCATCGTTCTTATCGGCGGTGCCTAAATCGATATTGGCGACCCCGCGCTCGGTATGTCCTTCCTCTTTTACCCGCTCCGTGTCCGCTTCTTTACGGGCTCGAATACTCTCGAGTCGTTCGGAGTTGATAAAATGGTGATCTACTCCCCACTTAATATTATAGAACCCAGTATTGATGGTGCGCAGTCGCATAAGCTCATCGGGTCCGCTCATCCAGAGTGCACGTTCATACAGGCGGCGCATAGGCTCAGAAGCATGCTCATGGAGTGTCATCTGCAGCTTAGCGGCGGCTTTTTGATAGCGTTCTAACGGCTTTAATGACTCGGCTTCTTTGTGCTTGGCTTGCTCTTGGTCTCCATTGGCTTCCACAAGACGCTCTAGTCCAAAAAGGCGCTTGCGATCGTCTTGGTGCATGCTGCTATTGCGGGCGCGT
>CAZLUF010000170.1:0-1776 GCA_964562645.1 uncultured Candidatus Peribacteria bacterium | reverse complement strand
GCGTTGGTCCACTCGTGTTCGTTTACCAAATGCTGAATCGCCTCGAGCATTGGGTTGCGTGTGCTGGTTTCCACACCGCCTAGTTTTTGTTTGAGTCGAGTGACTTCGGCTCGGCGCTCTTTGTACGATAGTTCCAGAAAGGCGGCTTCGCTGAGATAAGGTACATCTTTGCTCATCGCATCGGTGCGGAGGTTACTATACATTTCGGCCACTTCTATCCACTCTTTTACGTGGGCAGGAAGGGTTTTTTGAATGAATTCCTGTAGAAATTGGCCGTTGTATTTAGCAAAAATATGAGTCAAATAAGGACGAACTTTGTTACTGGCAAGCCCATGCAGTTTTGCAGCATCTTCTAGGGTAGATTCGGCTTGCTGGTACAAATAATCGTGCTGATGCTCGGAATGGGCTAGCTCGGCCAATGTAGTATTGAGCATCTGCAGTCGTTCGGTCACGGAAGCGGCTTTAAAAGTGGGATTTTCCAATAGACCGCTTTTGTGACCCAGTGACTTTTCTGCACGGCGTACCTCTTTAATTTTTGAAGAAACAGCCTGCCAGTTTCGTTGCCATGCCTGCAGAGTGTCTTGGCCGTCACTGTTTTCAAAAAATGCTTTTACCCTGAGCCAATTGCCACTGCGACGGCTGAGGGCTTCTTTAAGATTCTGAACATTTTGTTTGGTGAGACCTTCACTATTTTGTGCTTGGGTTACAGCCTGCCAAAGCATGGAGTTAAATTTTTGTGCTTCAGCCACCATCATTGGACCATATTTTTGCCTAGCATCCTGTAGCCATTTTAATTTTTCCGTTGCACTTTTGGCGCCGCCGCGCTCCAGGGCTTCGTCGCTAAAGAATGACATGTAGTCGCGTACATCGCGTGTTTGTAGTAAATCAGTGCGCTGTGTACCGGAGATTAATACATTTTCTAATGCCGCACGAACTTGATCACATTGGGCTCTGGCACGCAATTCCTGAATTGGATCTTGCTCAACAATATCGCTAGCCGATGAGTAGGTAGTCTCGAGTGCCATGTGAAGTGCAGTATGCGTTGAACCATTTTCTGGTGCAATCAATTTGGACAACTATTCCCATGTATCGCTACTGTATGTCCATGATCCTCTCCGACCGCGACATTAAGCAGGCCCTCAAAACTGGCCGAGTAAAAATAGAATGCCCTTTTGCTAACGTAGAACAGTACGTACACGCCAGTTCTATGGATTTGCACTTGGGTTCTACCTTTAAGCTCTACGAACATAGTAAATTCGCTGTCATTGATCCTAAGCGCCCAGAAACCCTGGAGGGCCACATGCGCCTTATGCAGGTGCCAGAAGGCGAGCCTTATATGGTACAACCTGGCGAATTCGTGTTAGGCGTAACCGTCGAAAAGATTACCGTACCAGACGATTTGGTGGTGCGCGTAGAAGGCCGCAGCAGCTTGGGTCGCCTGGGTATTATTGTGCACAGCACAGCCGGGTTTGTTGATCCTGGCTTCGAAGGCACGATTACGCTCGAAATCAGTAACCTTAACCGCATGCCGATTGCGCTGTACCCCGGTATGCGTATTTGCCAAATTGCATTCATGCAAATGAGCAGCCCTGCCGAAACGCCCTATCACAGCAAGCCACATAGTAAGTACCAGGGTCAGTTACTGCCCGAAGAAAGCCGTATTTCCGATGATCCGGAATTGAGGAAGTGATTATTTAGGTTTTAGATATCGCTATATAGTCACTTTTTCTGAGTGATCAAAGGACTCTGTAGTTGTTACTTTCTTGTCTGGTAGAC
>CAZLUF010000169.1:0-2447 GCA_964562645.1 uncultured Candidatus Peribacteria bacterium | reverse complement strand
TACCTCGTAAGCATTCCTTCCGACCCACGTCCACCAACAACGTATCCATTCTCTAGCACGGGTACGTACTACACCGTTGTTCGCGATGCTCGTAACCGCGTAACGGTTGCCGCTCCTGGTGCTGAGCAGATCACAGGAGGTATTAGTGTTACTCGGTAAACTTCCTTCCCGTAAAGTTCAAACCCCGCTTCGGCGGGGTTTTTTATTTGTGGAATCTCAATTACAACTTCTTTCAAAAAATTAGCAACTACTTCGCTTAGAATACTAACGATCTCGGATATACAATCCCTATGGAAAATTATGGCCTCACTGCGCACCTTAAAGAAATCAGGCTTTACACTGATCGAACTACTCCTGGTAGTGGGCATTATTGGTATTTTGGCTGGCGTAGTCATTATGGCCATTAACCCAACGAAAATGCTTGGCTTTGCTCGTGATGCCCAGCGTCGTAACGACGTTAGTACCATCCTCAATGCCATTTATCAGTACAGCATTGATAACAATGGAAACTTGCCGCCATCGGTAGTAAACGTGTCGGCCAACTACACTCGCTACATCTGTAAGGTTTCTTCCACATGTACGAGCACAGGTGCTGTTAACCTCCGCATCCTTACAGGTTCTTACCTGGTGAGTGTGCCTGTAGATCCGCGCATTCCAGCCGCGTATCCTTTTACGGCCACCGGTACGTATTACACGATCTCCAGAGATAACCGCAATCGTGTTACCGTTACTGCACCAGGTACCGAGCAAACCTCAACAATTACTGTTACTCGCTAACTGAGCCAATTCGCCGGTCAACGGCCTATTTCAATTTTGCAAAAAATATTGTATAATACCTCGATGCTAGGTCACCGACACAAACTCTGGTCACATATTTTTCTGCGGGCACAAGACCGCAATCGAGCCAATGCTATTGGTTGGGTCGCGCTTGGTGTCATGATTATTTGCGCTTCTACTTACAGCACGTTTGCTCGGCAGATTTCTAGTCACTTTGCTCCAATCAGTCTCATCTTTATTGGCGAATCGCTCTCGCTCTTTTTCGTATTTTTGACGTTTGGTTTTGTACCCACGTTTAAAAAACTACTCTCGCTCGATCGCATCTACCTCGAGACAATTTTACTGATGGGATTACTGTGTAGTCTCGTTGCACCGATGCTGTGGTTTAAAGGCCTAGCTACAAGTACGGCTACGAATGCCGCACTGCTCAATAACTCCGAGATTATTGTCATGTCGATACTCAGCACGCTCTTTTTGAGTGAGAAACTCACCAGTACAAAAATACTGGCGCTCTGTATCATTCTCACCGGCCTGTGTGTGGTGGGTATCGAAAGTCTCAACATCGGGCTCGATCGTTTTATTGGCGACATGTACATTATTTTAGCCGCCTCAATTATTGGTGGAGGCGGGGTGCTTTTCCGAGCGAAGTTGCGACACATAGATCCAGAAATTGTCATGACCATGCGATCACTCATGGCGATTTCGGGTTTCTTTATCATGTCGCCATTTTTGGAATGGAGCTTCTCTCAGCAACTCCAAGTGTTTCCTTTGGTACTCATTCCAGCTCTGTTGGGCTTTGCCTTCCTGGGTCGATTTCTTAATATTTTCTGCTTTTACGAAGCACTCAAGCGGTTACCTGTAACCGCTATGTCTATTGCCATTAACTTCCCAATCTTTGGCGCGCTTATTTTTGCCTCGATCTACTTGGGCGAAAAAGTGAACGGCTACCACATTCTCGCCAGCGTATTGATTGTAGGCGGCAGCGTACTACTGGAGCTCACAACACCAAAAGAAGAAGCACACAACAAGCCCGAAGAACTGGTAACACAATCGGCCTAATTAGCGGGATCCGTACAGCTGCAGAGCCATACTGAGCATTTTGCTCACCTCTGCGCGGTTAATTGGCTTATCGGGACCAAAGGTACTGCCAGTTTTGGTAACGTAACCAGTCACAAGACCATCCGAGACTGCCGTGTAAATGGCATCCACATACAGCGTGGAGGGCGACACATCGGTAAACAGTGCCTTTTGACCATCGCTGGAGCGCAACGAAATTCCAAAAGCCTGCAGGATAGTGATGACCACTTCGGCGCGGGTTGCAGGGCGGCTGGGATCTACTGTTCCATCGGAAAAGACAACAAAACCACGTTGCTCAGTGCAGGCTAAATACCGTTCGGACCAACGGCCCACTGCAGCCAAGTTACGACCCGGCAATGCACAATTCTCCACCTGCCCACCGGAGGACTGAACTGCCATTGTAGCCAATTCTTCTATGGCGACACTTCTGTCTGGACCAAAGAAGCCGGTGGGAATCCCTTGGGCATTGCGGTAACCAGAGACAATGCCGCGGTCGGCCACATCGCGCACGTACGGTGCAAACCAAATACCAACTGGCACATCTCTTAAAGTGTAAGGCACGGCATTAATCCTAAATACCACAAAGCCCTCAC
>CAZLUF010000168.1:0-2457 GCA_964562645.1 uncultured Candidatus Peribacteria bacterium | reverse complement strand
ACAAATTTCTTAATTCCGTTCACGCGGGCAAATTCCAAGGCATGGAACAGAGTGACAAAGTTATCACGGGCTCGTGTGGGATCTTCTACCAACTCATACACGCGGGCGTTGGCTGCCAGGTGAATGAGAACATCGGGTTTGGGCTGGAGTGGAATTTTTTGAACCTCTTCCCAGTGCCGTAGATCGGCCATGTAGGTCATGGTTTGAATGCTCGGTTGCCATTTATTTGGTACCCAGTCCACGCCCGTTAATGTATCTCCACGTGCGAGTAGTGTTTCACACAATCGTGTGCCAATGGTCCCCGAAGAACCGGTAACAAGTGCATGCATGTGCTGAGAATAGCGCACAATGGTCGGTTAGGAAATCGGCTTTCAGCCACTCTGTAGATGTTTACTGTAAACGTGTATTCTGCTGCTGTGATCTCCGTGGTGTTACCAACGTACAACGAGGCCGAAAACTTATCTGCCATGTTGGCAAAAATTGCCCAGGCACTCGCTTTGCATCCATACGAAGTGATCATTGTAGACGATAATTCGCCAGATGAGACGTGGCGAGTGGCGGAAGAGTTACGTGCTCAGTATTCCAATTTACGCATTATTCGACGCATGCACGAGCGAGGGTTGTCTTCGGCGGCAGTGGCTGGTTTTGCGGCAGCTACTGGCGAAGTGCTGTGCTTAATGGATAGCGATGGTCAGCATGACCCAGCCCTATTACCGGGCATGTTGCAGGCTGTAGAAAATGGTGCGGGAATCGTGGTGGGATCACGGTATATGCCTGGTGGCAGCGTAGGTGAATGGATCCATGATCGGCGAATTTTGAGCCGCATAGGTACCTGGCTGGCGCAGTGTGTGAGCCGCACAGATGTGACAGATCCACTAAGTGGTTTGTTTATGATTAAACGTGAATTGTTTGTCTCCATTCACACTCGGTTGCGTCCCAGCGGATTTAAAATCCTACTGGAAATTTTAGCCTATTTACCACGTTCGGTGCAGCTCCGCGAAGTGCCGCTCATCTTCCAAATGAGACATGCGGGAGTAAGTAAGTTGTCGTGGCGAGTGCAGTGGGAGTTTGTCTGCCAAATCGTGCGCTTGGCTTTCGTGCGTTGAACCAGTAGGCGGTGTAGTGGTTGTCTGTTACCATCTGCCCGTGCGTAAAATTGCTATTATTGCGGGAGCCGGCCCAGCTGGCCTAACTGCGGCATACGAATTATTGCAACGAACAGATATTCAGCCGATTGTGTACGAATCTACCGATGCCATTGGTGGCATTGCCCAGACGTTCAACTATCGAGGTAATCGCATTGATATCGGTGGACACCGTTTTTTTAGCAAAAGCGCTCGAGTGATGGATTGGTGGCTGAGTATCTTGCCACTGGCAGATGAGGCTAAAGCAGGCACCGATGTACACGAGAAAGTAATGCTCAAGCGAAATCGCTTATCGCGTATTTTTTTCCAGCGAGCATTCTTTCCCTATCCATTGGGTATTACAGTGAGAATTGCGCACCAGCTTGGTTGGATCAATACGTTTTTGATTGCCCTGAGTTACCTCAAAGCCAAATGGTTTCCGATTCGCGACGAAAAGTTCTTAGATGCTTTTTTGATCAATCGGTTCGGTCGTCGGCTCTACGAAACCTTCTTTCGTGACTACACCGAAAAAGTGTGGGGTGTGCCTTGTCATCAAATTCCCAGTGACTGGGGTGCCCAGCGCATTAAAGGTCTCTCTCTTATTCGAGCATTGTCGCATGCGCTACGAGATCTGCTGAGTTCAGATTTTAAAAAATCGCAACAAGCACGCGAAACAAGTCTCATTACGCAATTCTACTATCCAAAATTCGGGCCTGGTCAATTGTGGGAGGAGGTGACAGAACGCGTGCGGGCTCAGGGTGGCGTAGTACACATGCATACGCGTGTGCGAGGGGTGCACTTGGAGAATGGAGCTGTAACACGTGTGACGATCGAAGATACGCAAACAGGAAAGACCGAAGAGTGTGCCTGTGATTTCTTTATTTCCACAATGCCACTCAAGCATTTAATACCCATGATGTCGCCGCCAGCTCCGGCCGCGGTTGAGGCAGTGGCAGATGGTTTGCAATACCGAGATTTTCTTACCGTTGGCTTGCTCTTAAAATCGCTGCATGTTATTGAGCGCGGCAAACAGCCGCAGGGGACTGTGCCCGACAACTGGATTTACATTCAAGAGGGCGATGTGCGCGTGGGTCGAGTGCAGATCTTTAATAACTGGAGCCCACATATGGTGCAGGATCCTGAGCACACCGTATGGATTGGTTTGGAGTATTTTGTAAACGAAGGCGGAGATTTATGGGTAAAAGACGATCGCGAGCTCATTGCGCTTGGCATTGCTGAGTTAGAGAAGATTGGGTTTATTCGCCAGGCAGATGTTTTGGATTCATGCGTACTACGTATGCCTAAAGCGTACCCGGCATATTTTGGTAGCTAT
>CAZLUF010000167.1:1439-2469 GCA_964562645.1 uncultured Candidatus Peribacteria bacterium | reverse complement strand
CACAGAGCGGCAGGTACATCACCGAGATTCCCTTTGATCCACAGGCCCCCACCGGCACTGGCACAAACTACTGGATCTCGCGCACAACTACGGGCCGCATTTCTATTCTGGCCCCGGGAGCCGAACAAGCTACACAGCTCTCGGTCACTCGCTAACCGTATAAAAAAGGGCATGGACCAGATGTCCATACCCTAGAAATATAGTAGAAGTTACTCAGCTGCTACTTCCTCTTCGGAAGTGCGAGTGTGTTCCGGTTCGCGCGAACCTAGGAGCACCACGTTATCGACCATGATTTCGGTACGGTAGAGTTTGGTGCCGCCTTCGCCCTCCCAATTACGGGTTTTAAGAGCGCCCTCTATGTAGAGTGGCTTGCCCTTTTTAATATACTCGCCGCAGAACTCGGCCAGCTTTCCCCAGGCAACCAGCGTGTGGTACTCCACCTGGCTATGACGTTCGCCTGCCTGGTCGCGCCATACACGGTTGGTGGCCAAGCCAAACGTACACACGGGCTGACCATTAGTGGTGCTCTTCAGTTCTGCATCCCAGGTGGCATGACCCAGGAGCACCACGCGATTCACAGACTTTACCGCCAAGCCGGCGGCGCGCTTGGGTTCGCGCTCCAAGCGGGAACGAGTAGATGTTGGTGTGTGCTTTTTCGCCGATGATGTAGAACGAGATGTAGACATGCCCCTAGCCTAAAAGAGCCGCGCTGGTGGCAAGAGGGCAGATAGGAGATGTACATTTTACTATACATCTTTTTTGGCCAAAGAAAGCGATAAAATAAGTTTCATTAGGCCATAGAACCCCCCTGTTCTCTACGAAGAATAGAGGCACCTAAGTCCCCAAGTGTGGGAAGTGCCATACAATGCTGGTATTCGGAATCAATTGTTTACCGCTCTCCAATCATTGACGGCCCGATACCAAGACGCATGGTGGCTAAAGTGCGCACTCGGTCTACTCTGCTTGGCTGTGTTAACAATTCCGCATCGAGGGTATGAGCCGCATTACGACGGTGGCGTATACATCATGT
>CAZLUF010000167.1:0-1429 GCA_964562645.1 uncultured Candidatus Peribacteria bacterium | reverse complement strand
TGGAACTTCGTTTGTGTACACCATTGGTCATACGCGTACTTCCTTCTTATTGGCGTCACTCAGTATCTCGATTTTGGAAATATCACCCTCATCCATCTTTGTAACATTGCCTTACTGATCGTGAGTATGTGGGCGATGAGCAAACTACTCCCAAGACTCGGTATACAAAACCGCTGGGAACAAATGCTGCTGCTGGCTATTTACGCAGTTGCGCCGCTCGTGAGTGTGAGCCTGTTCCATTTTAATTTGGATTTCCCACTGATGTGCCTCACTCCACTCTTACTACTGAGCATCTTCAATAAACACTGGTGGCTCAGTGCATTTTGGGGGTTTTGCATGATCTTTACTAAAGAGACAGGACTACTTATATATGGCAGCGCGATTGGCCTGTATGCACTGGGTCAGATGTGGCGGACGAAGAAGCCGGCCCAGGCGACATATGCTGAACTAAAACGCCTGTACCCGCTCCTCTTTCCGTTAGGGGCTGCTCTGCTGGCCTTTGTGGCTTTACGGATGTTCGATCCAACCCGCGATATCACCTGGGTATCAGTATATAAAACAGATTCACCTGTGCAGTTTTTACTACAATTTGATCTACGCCAAGCTGCGCTACGCGACTATCTCTTTAACATGTTCGCCCTAAACTGGACGTGGCTTTTGAGCCTGCCGATGGCTATAGCGATATGCGTACTGCCCTGGAACTACTGCCGCTCGAAACAGACCCCCTATACATGGTTTCTCATCGCCCTACTGATAGCCATGGTCTACTGGCTCACCAGACATCTACTCTGGAATAACGCGCGGTATATCCTCACTCTATGGCCAATTTTGTTCCTGTGTTGGGCAACCACATTTCGTACACTGATTACACAACACTGGCTCCGGCTGGCCTATATTACCGTTACACTCTTTATTCTATTTGTAGCTAATTTCCGCACCTTTGATCCCGTGAGCCTGGGCTACTATGGCAGCTTTTCGTTTGGCTCGCACCGCCTGCTGAATATGGTGGCCCACTACGATACTCAGCCTCGCGATCAATTCGCTTATAACCAAGAATACCTGCGTCTCAGTAGCCTGCTGAGTCAGGCATTTCAGGTTATTCAACCCAATCGATCTACTAAGATCTTTTTTTCGCCTGCGGGGAATTGGTATTTTCCACTCTTTATCGATGGTAAATCGTTTGCCATTACCAGCCGACGGACAAATGCGTTTACGCCACAGATCAACGATTATTTCGGTGACGACATGATGCACTCAATTACCACCCTACTCACCCCAAATGAGCGCTTGTACTACGTGAGCTTTCCGCAAATGTCGGATCAAAACGCCCTACAACAGCTACGACGGTATTTAGTAGAAGACCCCGTAATGATCTTTGCAGAAGATGGATACGAACTCCACGTATACCCGTTTCATAACCACCTAAAAG
>CAZLUF010000166.1:0-2490 GCA_964562645.1 uncultured Candidatus Peribacteria bacterium | reverse complement strand
CGCCAAAAGCCGAAGCTAGACCAATACATACCGTAGAAGCGTAGTAACCAGTAGTTACCACTACCGACTGAGCCAATGAACGAACGGATGACAGGGTCATGAGAGAGTAGAAAGAGGCTAGAAATTAACCAAAGATACCACCGCCAGAGGCGAAGAAGCCAACGATTACGCGGGCGAACAAAATAACTAGGAGACCGAGGATAACATACAAGATAGTGGTCTTAGCCTTGTTCTTGGCATCTTCGTCACCACCGGAGACAATCAAGCGGATACCGGCAATGACAATGAACACCACCGCGATGAGGGCGATGAAATCCAGCACAGTTTTAAGCAGTTTTAAGATTAGGTCACGAACACCACCAACATCTGTAACCGAACCAGGAGTTCCTTCGATATCAGGAATTTCACCGCCAAAAGCCGAAGCTAGACCAATACATACCGTAGAAGCGTAGTAACCAGTAGTCAGCGCTACCGACTTGGCCAAGGAACGCACAGATGACAGAGTCATAGTAGAATAAGGAATATCTATTTTTTACTCTTTTGCTTGCGGTTCTTCAAGTAGGCAAGCCTAACATTTATTCGTCTAGACTTGACACCAATTCGTAGAAGCGTGCCAGAGTAATAAAATAACGAAATTTTTATTGTTTATGAGCAAAGCCAGCGCCAATGAGTACGGCGGCTGGCAAGAAAAACCATAGGTCCTGCTGCACGATCATAATTTGCATGAGCTGACTCTGTTGAATAATCACGGCCATGGTGGTTTGCTTGGCAAGAGCGAGATCGAGCAGTGGAGTGTTAGCCACGTATGTCAAAAGAGTGGAGAGCATGAGCCCCGCCGTGGCAATACCAAGTAAGATCGTTATACCAATGGTGGTTGCCACATTCATGCTTCCGCCATACACCACGTCGTAGCCCGATTTAATGGTCAGAATCACCACGATAGTAATGAAGATGATCAGCTTAAAGATGGTCAGGACAGTAGGATCAATAGTGTTACTGAGGCCAGCAAATCCGGCAGCAAACGCCCAAAAGCGAATAATAACATTCCCGAGTGCTTGTACCGAAACAATCGCAACATAACTCCCTAGGAGGATTTTGACCGATTCTTTTTTTCCGATAATGAACGTGTACGTGACAACTAATGCAAAGAACATCAGCACGAACAGATCCCACGTTAAGGTGAAGTTCATGGTGGCTATGATAGGGTAGGAGGAGAAGGATTAAAAGGAGGGAAAAGATGAGGGGGATTAAAAAGACGAAAAGAACGAGAGTTCGAAAGAATTAAATGGTGCAAGAAGACGCATTGGAAATAAATGATGAGCAACTCACTGGTCTTGCTACCTGTCTTCGGTCTGCTTTTAGCTTTTATCTTTTGTCATTCCTCTTGTATCTTCTATACGTGCGTCACGGCTTTGTCCTCATCGATAAACCTAGCGGCTTTACCAGCCACGATGTTGTGGCAGTGGTACGAAAAGCTTTGCACGAGCGTTCTATGGGTCATTTGGGCACACTTGATCCACTGGCCACAGGCTTGCTTGTCTTAGCGGTTGGTAAAAAAGCACTTAAGGTGGTGCAGTTGTTTTTGGAGTTGCCCAAGACGTATATTGCAGATATAGAGTTTGGAAAAGTGAGCACCACGTACGATGCTGATGGTGTACTAGAGGCAGTGGAGCCACGTATGGGCTGGGTACCGCCGGAGCTGCCGGTACTACGCGAGCTGCTCCTTGAACGATTCACTGGCAAAATTAAGCAGGTGCCGCCAGCTCACTCGGCTGTGCACATCAATGGCCAGCGTGCCTACGATTTGGCGCGGGCGGGGAAAGTAGTCGAAATGCCGGTGCGCGAAGTGCAGATCGATGATATTCAAATTTTGGAGTATGCGTACCCTCGCCTCCGTCTCCAGGTAAAGTGTGGTAGTGGCACGTACATTCGCTCGCTCGCGCACGATTTGGGCCAAGTGTGGAAGGCAGGTTCGTATCTCAAAAAATTACGCCGCACGCAGGTGGGGGAGTGGGATGTGTCTACAGCTGTGGTACCTACCGAGACTAAGTGGACGAGTGTCATGCCACTTAAAGATGTACTGAAGAACTTTGCCCGACGTGATTTAACGGATAGTGAGTTCGAAGATCTCTCTCATGGCCGCAACATTGAGGCCGAGGTACGTCCACGAACCATTGGTTGGCACGAAGATCTGCCGGTGGTCATTTTGGAACCTGCCAGTGACGGCACTGCTCATGCCAAGCGAGTGCTCAATTGAGCGCCTTGCACTTTTTTGATTGCATTGGTACCGTATGCCAGCTCTGGGTCGGTAGCTCAGTTGCGGCATCGAACCGAGTGAGATGCCAATTCAGAAAATTTTTGCTCGGTCTTCGATCATTCTTTACAACACGGTTTGTATCTTTGGGTCGGTAGCTCAGTTGGTAGAGCAGGAGCCTCTTAAGCTCTTGGTCGTGGGTTCAAGTCCCACCCGATCCACCATTATCAATAGTA
>CAZLUF010000165.1:0-2502 GCA_964562645.1 uncultured Candidatus Peribacteria bacterium | reverse complement strand
AGCTACTGAGGACTAGCGTCAAACCAAGCATTACGGGTGTAAAACGTCGCAGCATGGAAAGGGGAGAAAGTATCACCGTTCACTATCTCTATTCCCATGCCCTTCGTCAAATATTTTTGACGACAGAAAGTGCGCGGATGGGTATACTCTCGGCATCCGCTCTCTATCACTATGCGCCCATCAATTACATTCGTTCGTGGTTTGCTCCTCCTTATTGTTCTGGGTGCTGCGTATGTGTTTTGGAATAACACAGGACACAGTATCGATCGAGCGGTTTCGCAGTTGCATGCCAGTGCGCTGGTTTTTATTGTTTTAGCTTTTACAGGTTTGGTGATCGAGCTGCCTCACTGCCTCAAAAGCGATCGTCGTTTAGTGGAGCGTGTGTTGGCTGTGACCTTTGGTTTTTTTGTGGTGGCCAATTCCCTTCGCCTGCTCGTACGCTTACTCCGGGGTTCACTTAGCGAAGTAGTGCAGTGGAGCGGGTTATCGATCCCCTCGCTATTGAGCTTGCACGTTTTGAATATCATCCTCATTCCAATCGTACTTTGTGTGGCGTTGGCTTGGGGTGTTCGCCTTGTTGGTACAGATCAACGGGTGTCGCCCTGGTATTGGGTGGCCTTGATTTGTGGTCTTATTGGATTGGTATACATCAGTATTTGGCCTACGTGGACGGTCATGTAATTACTCCGTTGGATCGGCGCCAAAATACAGCTCTTTGATTTTATGACTGTGTCGTATTTCTTTGGGAGTGCCGCTCATAACAATTTCACCCAGATCTAGTACCAGTACACGGTCGCAAATACGTGCGATAAAAGGTAGATCATGCTCAATAATCAGCACAGTCTTTCCTTGTTGTTTGAGTGATAAAATGAGATCTGCTACCTGCTGTGTCATTTTGGGAGACACGCCGGCAGTCGGCTCATCGAGTAAAAATAATTCTTTACCACTAGCCAGCGTACGGGCGATTTCGAGCAAACGCAGTTGCCCACCCGAAAGCGAGCCAGCCTTCTTACTTGCGTGATCTTGGAGGTGTACTAAGTGCAGCGTCTTGTGTACATGCTGATGCAACTCACCCAGTTTTTGTTGAGCTTCTTTGGGCATGGCTTCCAGTGCCACAAGCACATTTTCGGAAACAGTCATGTCGCGGAAAATGCCGAAACTCTGGAACACACGACCAATCCCTAGTCGGGCACGAGTGGCAGTATCGAGGCGCGTAATATCGGCGTCGTACAAATGGATACTGCCGTGGCTCGGAGTATGAAAACCCGAGAGGGTATTAAGGAGCGTGGTTTTGCCGCTCCCGTTGGGTCCAATGAGTCCCACTACTTCGCCTGGTTCTACCGTAAAACTCACATTTTTTAAGATTGCCTGTGTGCCGATTGTAAGTGAGAGATGCGAAATCTTGAGAATCGACATGCAAAATACTGTACCAATACTTGGAATTGAGTACAATCTCGCTTCTATGTCCGAAACTATTGAAAAGCGCATTTTCACTGGCGATCTGGCTCAGTTGGTACAGCGGGTGCCTGCAGGCACAGCTCGGCGAGCAAGAGAGTTAGATGGACTCTCGCTTACCCACCAGGTGCGTGGGTTCGAAACAAAAGACGGATATGCCGGCTTACCAATTATGCAGATTGCCGTATTGCTTCGATCTGGCGCGCAGGTATTACTTGCAACTCGTGCACCGAGCGAGCGGAAGGCCGGGGCTGAGCAGCCGCGTATTACTGAGGGGGCTTCGGTACTACTCAGTAGCTCGCCACTAGAAGATCCCGAAGCTATTTTGGCTGCCAAATTACAGATTAAAACCGGAGCCGAATTGGGCATTACAGAGGCGGAAGTGGTAGCCCATAACGATGTAAAGGGTACGCCGTATATCTTCCAGGTATCGCTAGCAGATATGGCCGATGCAACTGCCGTACTTGGTATGCAGCCGGGCAATAAAGATGTGGTCCGGTTTGCCTCTCAGGCGGAAGTAATTGAGGCTTTAGAAGCCGAAAAGCGCGCCATGGAGTTAGCGATAATGCGCGTGCTTTTTCCAGGTAGCTAAAAAAGTTTGCTATACTCGCAGATATGTCCACCATCACTTTTGAAGATTTTACGAAAGTAGATCTGCGCGTGGGTCGCATTATTGCCGCCGAAGATTTTCCCGAAGCGCGTAAGCCAGCGTACAAATTGCAAATCGATTTTGGTCCAGAAATCGGCATCAAAAAATCTTCGGCCCAAATTACCGCTCTGTATACCAAAGATCAATTACTGAATCGCTTAGTGGTAGCGGTGGTAAATTTTCCGCCCAAACAGGTTGGTAAATTTATGTCTGAGTGTTTAGTGCTTGGGGCCTACAAAGCCGAGGGGGAGGTATCGTTGCTTGGGTTTGGGCATGAGGTGCCGTTAGGGGTAAAGATCTGCTGATTATTGCCATTTTTTTGAGTGACTCAAAGTAGTTGGACGTTTGTCACTTTCTTGTCTACCAGACAAGAAAGTAACCAAAGAAGCTCACCAAAA
>CAZLUF010000164.1:0-2540 GCA_964562645.1 uncultured Candidatus Peribacteria bacterium | reverse complement strand
TTTTGGGGAAAGATTACATCGTGGAAGCGAGCATGGGTCACGTGCGTGACTTACCGGGGAGTACGTTAGCAGTAGACATCGAGAATGATTTTGAGCCGGAGTACGTGATTTCCGAAGGCAAGGAAGCAGTCGATAAAAAACTCATGGCCCAATTGAAGGAGGTAGATGATCTCTGGATCGCGACTGATGAGGACCGCGAAGGAGAGGCAATCGGTTGGCATTTAACTCAGGTATTAAAGGAGGATCCCAAAACTGTTAAGCGCATTGCCTTCCACGAAATTACCGAGAGTGCCATTAAGGCAGCTATTGAACACCCGCGTACGCTCGATATGCGCATGGTCGATGCCCAGCAGGCGCGCCGCGTGCTCGATCGCTTAGTGGGTTACACCCTCTCCCCTTTTCTGTGGAAGAAAGTGTACCGAGGCTTAAGTGCTGGCCGTGTGCAGAGTGTAGCTGTGCGCATTATTGTGGATCGCGAGCGTGAGATTCGTGCCTTTAATCCCGAGGAGTATTGGACGGTAGATGCGCTCCTCAAAACTGCCAAAGACGAAGAGTTCATCGCTCACCTAAACAAGAAGGATGGCCAAAAATGCGAACCCACGAGCCAAGGTGATATCGATACAATCCTAAAAGATTTGGCCAGTGCCACATTTAATGTGAGCCATTTAGACGAGAAAGAAATTCAAAAATCGCCCCCACCACCGTTTACCACTTCTACCTTGCAGCAAGAAGCCGCTCGCAAGCTTGGTTTTTCGGTTAAGCAGACTATGGTAGTGGCCCAGCAGCTCTACGAAGGTATTCACATTGGTGGGCAAGATGGCCTCACAGGTTTGATTACCTATATGCGTACGGACTCGGTGAACTTGAGCGAAAAAGCTTTAGCCGATTGCAAAACGACTATTCAACAATTGTATGGTCGCGAGTATTTGCTGAGTGAAGCACGTAAGTACAAAACTAAATCTAAGGGGGCTCAAGAGGCACACGAAGCGATTCGCCCCACCGAGGTGAGCCGCACACCACAGTCGCTCAGCGACGTGCTCGATCATCAGCAACTCAAGCTCTATACCCTCATTTGGAACCGTACCATGGCTACCCAAATGGCAGGTGCACAGCTTAAGAGAGTGGGTGCCGATATCACCGCTGCGGCCTATACCTTCCGTGCTACTGGTCAAACCGTGCTCTTCGATGGTTATCTGCGTGTCTATAACGAAGGCCGCGACGAAGGTGATGCTAAAAAAGAAGACGACGTAGAAGATGGCGATCGCCTACTCCCAGCCTTGGTAGTTGGCGAAGAGCTCTCACTTAGTGAAGCACTCAAAGCCGAGCAGCACTTTACCAAACCACCACCACGCTACACCGAAGCGAGTTTGGTTAAAAAGATGGAAGAAGAAGGCATTGGTCGCCCCAGTACCTACGCACCTACGATTTCTACGATTCAGCAGCGTGGATACATTACCAAGGAAGGTAAGCAGCTGGCTCCGCAGGACGTGGCCTTTATGGTCACCGATCTACTCAGTGAGCACTTTGCGAACGTGGTCGACTTAAAATTCACGGCCAAAATGGAGCACGATCTCGACGAGATCGCCGAGGGTACTCACACAGGTGCACAATTCCTGAAAGGATTTTACGGGCCGTTTAATAGTCTTATTAAAGAGAAGACAGAGGCTATTACCAAAGCCGATGTTATGAAGGAGCGGATCTTGGGTAAGGATCCCGCCACTGGCTTAGATGTGGTAGCCCGCTTGGGTCGCTTTGGCCCGTATGTGCAATTAGGTCACTTAGAAGATCTCCCTGCGCCTGCGGTGGCAGCCGAGGAGCCAGTAGCCGATGCCCCTAAGGGCAAAAAAGGCAAAGCTAAAAAGCCTAAGAAGGTTAAGGGTCCCAAGCCCAAGAGCGCCTCGCTCCCTAAAAACCGTCACTTAGATGATGTCACGCTCGAAGAAGCACTCTCTCTCCTGCAGTTCCCACGCACACTTGGTGAACATCAGGGTCAGCCGGTAACGGCCAACTTAGGTCGCTTTGGTCCGTACTTAAAGTGGGGCACAGTGAACGCCAGCATTCCGCCAGAGAAAAACCCAGCCTTTATGGATCTGCCGGAGGCGATCCAGTTACTTACCGATACAGCCGAGCGCAAACAGCGCGCTGCTACTCCTCTGCGTGAGCTTGGCAACAACGCCGAGGGCAAGCCTGTGGTCATTAAGGATGGTCGTTTTGGTCCGTATGTTACCGATGGCGTAACGAACGCCAGCTTAGGCAAAAAGCGAACGGTTGAGGCTATGACACTCGAGGAGGCGCTTGAAATGCTGGAAACGAAAAAGAAGCAGGGCCCGCGCAAGTGGGGCCGCCGTGCGCCTAAGGCACCGAAGGCGAGTGAGTAATAGCACTACATCTTTGCATGCGTTTGTTTGCTGAATTGGATACATTCCGTGACCTTGCTTGCAGCTCTATTCAAATATTTTTTACAAAAAAACGAATATTCTGAGGATTGGCTTTGTAGAGCACTCGCTTTTCGGATGGTTCTTTGTACAATACCGGGCACA
>CAZLUF010000163.1:1104-2567 GCA_964562645.1 uncultured Candidatus Peribacteria bacterium | reverse complement strand
CACAGTCACTGAATGACGGCGTAAAAATTGGCACCTGTAACTCAAAAGCTGTACGGAGCACACTCCCCTCGCCATAGCTCTGCTGCGCTAAAAACTGCCCAAAAGCATGCATGATCTCGCGTGAGCTGTGTGGCCGCCCTTGGAGTAAGCCTGCCACTGTGTAGTTGGCATCATCAACTTTTTTTAAATCGTCTTCGTCAACAAATGTTTCGCGCGACTCATCTACCTGCGCAGACTGATCTTGCGCCTGCAAATAATGCTTAAACCCTAGCGCCTCCAGTAGATCCATATCGATCATGGTGGCACCGGTGGACACAATAGCATCGACCATATTGCAACGGAGCAAAGTGGTAATACATTTTTTCATACCCGCCGAAATCGTGCCTCCAGCCAGGGTCAGAATCACTGTGAGCTGCTCCTGCTGCATACGGTCTACGATATCGCACGCGCGTGCCAGGTTTTGCGCCTGGAACGCCATGCGCCGCATTTGATCAATCATCGGCACTGCATTGAACGACATGGGATCAATGTGCTCAATACTTGGTCTGGCTGTTCCGTTTTGATTCATACGCAAATGTAGAAAGTACCTAAGATGCTAAATGGTTCAAGCACAGAAACCAAATCGATTGCCGAAAATTTCTCATCCAAAATCCCAAGTTGAATTCAGAGACTCCTCACCCGCCAATAAAACTTTTTTGACATTCCGTCTGCAGTCTCTACAATTCGCGTCTGTCTCTCTTAAATACCTCGAGATGAACGCTCGCCCCCGACGGGGGAAAAAAACGACGGCACAATCTTACCGCGGACACCCTGTCTCCAGTCGCTACATGCGCGATCGCTGGAGCCGCTTTTTAATGCAAGATGATCGTGGGATGCTCATGATCGAAGGTGTGCCGATTGATGCGATTGTAAAAAAGTATGGCACGCCGATTTACGTGCTAGTGGAGAGCGAGATTCGTTCGCGCATGGAGCGCTTTAAAAAAGTTTTTGGCCCCGAGATTGAGTTGCAGTACTGCGTAAAAACCCAGAGTAATTTGGCAGTCCTACGCATGGCCCGCGAAGCCGGTTTTGGCTTGGACTGTTCTAGTATTGGAGAAGTGATCTTGGGTTTGCTGGCCGACTTTAAACCCAAACAACTCACACTCACCAACCTGTTTAAAACCGAACAAGATCTCCACTTTTTAGCCAAGATCGGAATTCAGTCCATCACCGCCGATAGCCTGGAAGATATTGAGCACATCGCCCGCACGGCCAAAAAACTGAAGAAGCACATCGATACCGTGATCCGCGTGAACCCCATGCTCACGGTAGGTACCTACACCACCAAGGGAAACAAGTACGGTATCCCCATTGGCTATATTGATCGTGCAATAGAACTTGCCCGAAACTCGCCTTACGTAGACTTTACCGGTTTTCACTTTATGGGTGGCTACGTGTATAGCCCCAAAGTGTTCAAGGCCGCG
>CAZLUF010000163.1:0-1094 GCA_964562645.1 uncultured Candidatus Peribacteria bacterium | reverse complement strand
CCGTACTTTCGCCAAACTCATTAAGCGGTGCGAAGATAAAGGCATTCGTATTCGTACCCTCTCGCTGGGTGGCGGTTTCCCAGCTGCGATTGGCGACCAGAAAGCCTTCCCCATCGAAGACATGCGCGATTTTCCGCGCTACTGGAAAAAGCTTACTGAGCGCTACGGCATTCAAAACCCCGTACGTCTCATTTTTGAGCCCGGTAAGAGCATTGTCCTCAACTCTGGCGTCGGCTTAATGCGCGTGATTGCACGTAAGCGTCTGGGTCGCGATCGACGCATGGCCATTGTGGATGGTTCCACCTACAACTTTGTACCAGATGCCCTGGTGCAAACCGATGTCTGCTACGACATTCTCCCCGCCTCCAAGCTCCGTTCGCCACGTATCCACAAAGTGACGATTGCGGGTAACACATGTGACTGCTGGGATCTCATCACCAAAGACATCATGATGCCCAAGCTGCGGGCAGGTGATTTAGTGGCCGTGATGGATGTTGGTGGCTACGCACAGGTCATGGCTAATAACTTCAACACCATTCGCCGCGCTGGAGTCGTAATGATCCACCCAGATGGTTCCACATCGCTCATTCGCCGTCGTGATCGCTACAGCGAAATGTTTGCTCCAGAGTTAGATGTGCTCAAAATGGCTGCCCCGGATGAGCTGGAGCGTTACAACAACTTGTACCGCGTGAACATTGATAAGATCTGGAAGAGCGGTGGCATGAACAAAGCCTGGAAACAAACGAAAAATGGCAACAGTTATTCGGGTAAATCCATCAATCCCTATGCAGACCAAGCTCACGATGAGCCACTGCCAGAGGATCATCGTCGTCGGTAATAGGGCGTAAATAATCGGAATGCGTTAAATCAGCACTGCCATTTTTTTGGGTGACTCAAAATGTTGGCTGCCTGTTACTTTCTTGTCTACCAGACAAGAAAGTAACCAAAGAAACTCACCAAAAACCAACGCGCCAATCCCACCACCCGCTGGTTCGGCAGGCTCACCACAGGCTCAGGTTTTTGGACGCCTCCCCTGAAATAAAAAGTATGTGAATGAGCGTGTAGATCACACGTAGCTCAAAGCGGGCGGTACC
>CAZLUF010000162.1:0-2568 GCA_964562645.1 uncultured Candidatus Peribacteria bacterium | reverse complement strand
CTGCCCGGGCTTTCTAGAATCGCTGGGCGCCACGCGACTGCGCGGCGTGCACCAGCACGACAACAAGGGGCAATCATGAAAAAACTGGCGATGGGCGTTCTCTGCGCAGGCGCTCTGGCAATCGCCGCGCTCGGTACTGCAACGTTGGCCACTGCCACACTGGTAGCTACTGCTACATAAACCTATGGAGCTGCGGCTGGAGCTACTGAGTGGCTCACAGGGGTTACGGAAGTAATCGATCACCCCGCGGCCATCGGCAGTGCAAGTGGGGAACGTACGACCATCGGGGCAAATATATGGTTTGCAGTAACTGGGCCACGATGAACGTGAGGAAGATACCGAAGACCAGCGCGACGAAGACGAAAAGCGGCAGGGCCTCTTAGTGCAGCGTTCGCCTTGGCTTGTGCACGTACACACATTGCATTGATCTTTAGCGGCGTAGCTCTGTCCTTGCCAATAGCCGTTACACTGCTGTTCTATTTTGCAGAAGCTACTACAGCCATCGCGGCTTTTGCGGTTACCATCGTCGCACTGCTCGTTTTTTTCTATTACGCCGTTGCCGCAAATGGAACGTGGCCAGCGCCAGCTCGTACTGGCACTTGCCGTCGAAATTCCCAAAAAAATACACAGACTCACAAGTGTGGCGGTGGCAAAAAAGTGGGCGTGGCGCATGGGACTATTTTGGTCGTTTTTGTACCGAAATCCAGTGCCAAACCTGGTTTTTGTGTTCTATAAATTATCAGTATCGTTGGTATACTCAGTACATGGCGCGCGAAGATCTGCTCGATTGGGCACGCGAAACATTTAGGCCGTTGGGTTTACGCGAACGTAAAACATTCAGCTGCCCCTCGTTCTATGTCGGCAAAAAGCTGTTCGCGTTTCTGTATGAAGATGGCCTATGTATCAAGTTGCCACCAGATCACGTATTGGCAGCGATCGAAGCCGACCCCGAAATCTACCACCATTTTTCGCCGGGCGATGGCATTATGAAAAACTGGCTTCTTATGGTGCATCCCGAAGCAAGTGAATACGAAGCCGAAAGGGAACGTATAGAATTAGGCTTGCAGATGCTGCAATAGGCTTTTTCGGAAACATTTTAATAATATATAAAACAATAAAATTAAGTATTGACAAGTTTGGTGTAAAAAGTACAATGAGACCCTTTTTGCGCATCTCCTCTATGTTTGCCAAAAAATTCTTTTCGGCCGTACTCATCTCTGGGTTACTTGTTACACGAGTGCAGGCGCAAGCCTTTGGCGATGTATTTGTGGGCGATGAATATGCCCCGGCCATTACCTATGTGAGCGACCGTGGCATTTTTGAGGGCTACAGCGATGGTTCGTTTGGTTCAAATCAATACATCAATCGTGCTGAACTCGTAAAAGTACTCATGGAAGCAGCCGATGCACAGGGCAATGGTTCGTACTGTTTTACTGATGTGGCAGTGGAGTGGTTTGCCAAGTACGTCTGTATGGCTAAAGACCACGGCATGCTTACGGGCTATCCCGATGGCTCTTTCCGTCCCGCACAGCCAGTATCGTATGTGGAGGCGGCGGCTCTCTTGGTACGTGAGTACGATGGCATGTTGCCCCAAGCTGGTGAAACCTGGTACATGCCGTACACCGAGCGCTTGGCAGAGTGGGGCGGTGTGCCACCCACTGTACAAAATATGAACAGCTCCGTGACACGTGGCGAAGTGGCGTACATGCTTTGGAAAACGGCTTTAGCGCATCAGTCACCCATTGATCCCATTATTCATTCGCCAGCGCGAGAGGGTCTTAAGTTGACCATGAGTAGCGATGTTACACAGGTGAAGCCTGGCGAGAGTGTTATCTACACCATTAGTGTAAAAAATCGTGATGATCGTGATGACACCATCGATATTACAGCCACGGCTGATGCCGGGCTGCGCTTGCAATCGGCGACATCTGGAGTGATCCAAGGAAATACAGCCAGCTGGCGAAATGTAGATATCGAAGCTGGCGAAAAAGTGAGTTATACCTTGGTTGCTACCACACGTATTTCGGCTAAGCCTGGTACGCCTTTGCGCTTGCGTGTTTCGGCCGAGGACGAAGACGAAGATGTGACCATTGCAGTACAAGGTGTGCCCTTTGCTACCACACTCGGTGATCCGGTTATCTACTGGAATACCGTTGCCCTCAAGGCAAATGCTACGGACCACACCGGTACGTATGGAGCCGCCGAAAACGGTGGGCCAGGTAAATCTTCACGCGCACTCGCGATTGTGCAGGCTGCTGTCTACGATGCCGTCAACTCCATCGATGGTTCCTATAAGCCATATAGTAGTGCGGTCACTCTTCCGGTCGGTGCTAAAGTTTCTGTAGATGCAGCGGTGGCTTATGCAGCTCATCACGCCTTAATCGCTCTTTATCCCAAGCAGCGCGCGGAGTTCGATGTTGCCTTACAGGCACATCTGAATCAGGTGCCTGCAGGGAACGAAAAAACGCTGGGGCAAATGATTGGTGAAACAGTGGCTCAGAACATTTTGAATGCTCGGGCTAACGACGGTTCTGAAGTGGTAGATCAGTACACGCCCAACACACAGCC
>CAZLUF010000161.1:0-2603 GCA_964562645.1 uncultured Candidatus Peribacteria bacterium | reverse complement strand
GTTGTCTCCGGTATTCCTGTACATCGCTTAGGTTGGGGTTGGGCGGGTGATAAATGGCTGTTTCCGCTGCTAGCCTGGTGGTATGTGCGTAAAGCTCAGGCAGATATTGTGCATGCTATTTTGGAATCATTCGCTGGCAGTGTACTGGTGCTCATGTCTCTTTTTGGGCCCACTACACCGCGGCGTATACTTACCTGCCAAAGTACTAACACTCGGTTGCTACTACGCCCTCAGCATGCGGCAGCGCATGCAATTACGGCCATTAGCAGGGTCTTGCTTGAGCGTGCCAAGAGCTTAGGTTTTGCAGAGCCAATCTATATTCCCAATGGTGTCGATATCGCGGCTATTCAGGCACTACCAAGCGATCGCTTGTATCGGCGTATTCTCTACGTGGGGCGCCTAGAGCCCATGAAGGGGGTAGATGTACTACTCCGTGCTTTTGCCGAAATGCAGACACAATTAGCTGGTTGGACACTGCGCATTGTGGGGGCGGGGAGCCAGCGCCAGGCACTCCATACTTTGGCTCAGGAGCTCTCGATTCAGGCGCATGTGGAATGGGTAGGATATGTCCCTGCACCAGCAGTGTATGGTGAGTATGTAGCGGCCGAAATTTTTTGCGGTCTCTCGCGCAGCGAAGCGCTGGGGAATGTATTTTTAGAAGCCCAGGCAGCGGGCTGCGCCGTGCTCGCTACGCAGATAGGGGGCATTGTGGATGTGGTGAAGCCTGAAGTAACAGGCCTACTCATTGCTAGTGACGATGTGGCAGCAGCAGGTTCGGCTCTTGTACGCTTGGCGTCCTCTGGCGAGTTGCGTGAAAAATTGGGGACTCAGGCAAAAGCTCATAGCGCTCAGTATAACTGGGATTTGGTAGCAGAGCAGTATGGCGCCGTGTATGCCCGTTTACTGAGTTAGTACAGGCTTGAGTGCTTGCCTGGAGTTCGCCAGTGCCTTGGCTGTACCTGTCGTGATTTCTGCTTGTTTACGAGCACGCACGAGCGCGCTGGCACGAAAGAGGCTTTCGAATGTACCAGCATCGATCCATTCTTCATGTAAGACAGTGGCTCGTAATGCGCTGTGCTCTAGGTACCAACGGCTCACATCGGTAATTTCGTACTCTCCTCGGGCCGAGGGTTGTAAGTTACGAATGACATCAAAGCAGCGCGAGTCGTAGAGGTAGCAGCCAGTCACGGCTAGATCACTTTTGGGGTTGAGCGGTTTTTCTTCAATGCTGCGCACCTGGCCATTAGTATCCATTTCAATCACACCAAAACGTTGAGCATCGGGCACCTGTTTTACAAACACATGTGCGCCTGCTTTAAAATTACGAATGGTCTCGCTTAGGGAGTCGAAATACACGTTGTCGCCTAAAATGGCGCAGATGCTTTCGCCGGCACAGAACTCCTCGGCCATGCCTAAGGCTTGAGCAATGCCTTGGGGTTTATCTTGTACGCGATAGGTAAATTTGCAGCCAAAGCGCTCACCGCTCCCCAGGAAACTCGCCATTTGATCAATATGTTCATTGCCCGAAATAATCACAATCTGCGTAATCCCTGCCTCAATAAGAGTTTGGAGTGGATAGAGCACAAGCGGCTTATCGTAGACGGGGAGCAGGCTTTTATTGGTAATTTCCGTTAGTGGACGCAAACGCGACCCAGTACCGCCACAAATGAGAACACCTTTCATGACAAGCAGGAAGAGAGGGGTACACGATACAAGAGGTAGCCATGCCGAAACAAGCATCTTCGCTGGCTTAAGTAGTCATGGCGGCGCACTCGGGCTATTATTGAGCCATGAATATTCTGGTTACAGGTGGGGCGGGGTTTATAGGTTCGCACTTTGTACTGCGACATAAGGCAGAGTTCCCCGATGATTTAGTGGCAGTGCTCGATGCCCTCCGTACGGGGAGTGACAAATCGTTTTTGGCACCTGTGATCGATCGCCTGCGTTTTATTGAGGGCGATATTGCTGATGCTGGTTTGTTGGAAGAGATACTCAATCGCTACGAAATTGAAACCATCGTCAATTTTGCTGCCGAAACACATGTCGATCGGAGTATCGATAATGCTATTCCGTTTTTACATACCAATGTCATTGGTGTGCAAAGCTTGATCGAAGTCTGTCGCAAGCACCCACAAGTGCTTCTGCTCCATATTTCTACTGACGAAGTCTACGGAGATTTGCTCGATACCGATGAGCCCAAGCGCGAGAGTGATCCACTTAGACCCAGCTCACCCTATGCTGCTACTAAAGCCAGTGGCGATTTGTTGATTTTAGCAGCGGTTCGTACCTATGGCATTCGGGCACGCATTACGCGCTGCACTAATAACTACGGGCCTCATCAGGCCGGCGAAAAATTCATTCCCACTGCTATCCGCTACGCTCTGCAAAACCAAAAAATTCCTCTGTATGGCACTGGTAAAAATAAGCGCGATTGGCTCTTTGTACACGACCATTGTGATGCAGTGGAGGTGGTACTACGAGCATCGGGTGTGGATGGTTGGATCTTTAATATCTCGGCCAATGCGGAGCGAGATAACACAGTTATTGCCACAACTATTTTGCAACAACTCCAAAAACCAGTGGATCAGTATGAGTTGGTGGTT
>CAZLUF010000160.1:0-2650 GCA_964562645.1 uncultured Candidatus Peribacteria bacterium | reverse complement strand
GCTTTGGCACTGAATCCCAAAGAGATCATTTTGGAAGCGACAGGCATGGGTAGAAGTGGAATCTACAATTCGAGTACGGCGGCTCGCACACTCCTAGCACGCGCACTGATAGACCGTGCCGGAAAGCATTGTGATCGACTCCTCTTTGAGGCGCCGAATCAAGATCAGCGTATCTATTGGATATTCGAACACTTGGGTTGGAATGCCAGGCTTGGCAATATTTGGCCTCATGCAATCGAGCTGGAGAATATGGATACGATGCGCCTTACGGCCATGCAACCAAATTGCCAACAGGCCGTTTTTGATAGAGTTGCGACTCAAAAGCTCGTATGGCAAGAGATTCAGCATGCGTGCGTGGATTTAGGCATTCCATTGGATTTTGTGGTGTTCTCAGGAAAGATAGATGGCTTTACAGCCGATATGATTGAAGATCTTCCCCATTGGCGCGAGACGATTCGCACGAACATCCAAACTCTGTACCAAGCTCGTAACGTGCGCCGGAATCCACCAGTGATCAATCTCGCCGAATTAATACAGGCTTTGCGTAATCGCCATCATTATTAATGGCTTGTGCTTTAGGAGAAGTACAGACTCGTTTTAGAATTATTGACACTGAATCCGAAGGGTATACTTTTACGTTATGCACGTAGCCGAACAGGTGTTGGCACACGTACCAGATGATACTGGTTTGCAGGCAGCTATTACTGAGCGTCAGGAGCATTTGCGGCAAAACGGTGCCGGGCCTTGGTATGTAACCACTAGTGCTGCCGAACTCGTATTGGCTCATCAGTTGGCAACCGATCAACAGTCGCTCACACCATATCAACGACAGGTGGCTCAAGAGCAGCATCTTTGTCGTTTAACACGTAGTGCCGCTCATGCCTGTATGCGGTTAGTAACCGTGGGAGAAACATGTAGCGAACAATGCCCTATTGCTCAATTACGAATTGATCGTTTGCGTGCACAACAAAGAGAGCAGTACGCGTTTGTGACTGATTGGTATATGCCAGAGTCGCACGCATTGATTGATCCAGGAGTACAATTGCCAAAAAGAGAATAATAAAAAGCACCCCTCCCGCAGGAGGGGGCGAAATCTTTGTGCGTAGGCAGGTTTTTACGTTTGTGGCCGGTTGCCGAAGATTCCCGAGCCACCATCGCCACTACCACCCGTCAGCGGTGGTAGGAATCCGCCATCGGGGATTGGCACTTGGGCCTCGCCGCCCGGCGTGCCTTGTGGCAGCCAACCCGGGGGCAATTCTTCCGGGTAGGTGCTCGTAGGTAACACTTCTGGTTCAGGTGTTACCGTTGGTTGAACCGGGGTGGTCTGTAAGCCGTCGATCTTATATCGGTAGGCCAGGTACCGCGGGCCGTTCCTTCCGGCACCAAGATCGACACCCAGTAAGGCAATGTCGAACTCGTCGTCGAAGGCGGCAAATCCGCCGGTAATAGCTCCGTTGAGGTGGGTGCTATCACGGCCGGGGGTTTCCAGTGTTGCCACTGCGCCCGCCGATCCAGGCCCTGTTACCAGGGCGTTTGCACCAGCACCCACGCGGATGCCACCGCGGTTGTACGGATCGCCAATAAAGCCATCCGACAGCACGAAGCGTGAACCCTGGGGGATGTACTTGCCATCGTACGTCACCACCCGCGGGCCGCCACCGGGTCCGGCTCCAATGACGAGGTCATCGAAGCCGTCTTGGTTTTGGTCGCCGATGCCGACGTACACGCCGTTACGAAGTGCCTGTTCGAAGGCAAAGAAGTCATGGATCAACTTCTCGCTTCGGCCTTGGCTCAGTGCGCGACCATCGAACACCGTCACGCGGGGGCCACCGCCAAAGCCTGCAGCCACCGCCACGTCGGCGTAACCATCGTTATTCATATCGCCGGCGGCCGTGCGTGCGCCACCGCGGAAGTTTGAGTCATCGATGCCGAAGAAATCGGCGATCACGGCATTGGTTTTGCCGTCGCGGATTTGCACCCGCGGACCACCGCCTTCGTCGGGACTCACCACCACATCGAGCTGGCCGTCGCCGTTCACATCGCCCGTAGCCACAAACACACCGCGATCGAAGGCCGGTTCGAAGGGCTGGAACTCCTTCGTCTGCCGTTGTGCGGTGGTCCAGGCGACCATGTTTGTTGCACCGGGTTTAGTTCCCGATACCACGGTTTGGTCGTCCCAGGCAGCCACGCGGTCGCCGATCACAGGTATGGCTTCGAGTTCGGTGATGCCGAACGTCGGAGTCAGCCGGTCTTCGAGGTGCAGTATTTGCAACTCAGCGTTCCGGATGGTCCGGGTCGTCTTGCCGAACACCTTCGCCACCATCGACGTAAAGAAACGGTTCATCGTCGTAAGCCCAGAGCCCGCAGGCTCAGTACTCTTCTGCCGTACGCTTTCAAAGATCAGTGCTCGCTAGCACCGCCTTTTGCCCTCAGTGGGCTGAGCGTAGACATATCGAGCAAAATGTATTTTAGTTATATTATTTCAACTGACAACAAGCTTGGTCAGCAGTGTATGCCCAGAACGTAAAAATATTGAAAATTTGGCTTAAATAAAGCAAAAAATACATATTTGAACTTAGCATCAACACAAATTACCCGCCAACAACCAGTACTTGTCAGGATTGATATTTATTATATAAGTTACTAATCT
>CAZLUF010000159.1:0-2665 GCA_964562645.1 uncultured Candidatus Peribacteria bacterium | reverse complement strand
TTGAGTCAGGCGAAGTGCAACACTTGCTCCTTTTTATCAATGACTGCGGTATAGCTTACCGGTTTGATCACTTACTAACCCTTTCGCCGGCTATGCAAAAACTTGCTGATACCTTGCCGCCTGCCAAAAAAGACGACAGTCGCACTACCAACTTCGAAAAGCCAGTTAAAATCAAAAAAGGTGAAGCAATTGCTACCGCAGTCGGCTTTAAGGTGACTAAAAACATCGGCTTTGACTGGGGCGTATACGACTTACGTACCATGAATGAAGCTTCAAAGAATGCCGCCTATGCCAGTAAAAACGGCCAATTTAGCGCCCAAGCATTCTACGCAGTTTGCTGGCTTAACTGGTTATCTCCTAAGAATTCAGAGATCGCAAAGGCATTGCCTGCCGGTGATATGGTCAATGGAAGTAAAAGTGATTATTGCAAATAAGTAAACAAAGGAGCTAGGGGTGGGATTACGGCGCACACAAAACGGTTCACATGTGTTACTCATAGCATTAGTAATTGTTGTTGTAGGGGTGGTCGGGTTTGTGGGGCTCAAACTCTCCAAGAAACAATCCAACGACACCGCTCGGGACACAACCAATAACGCTCAGCCACGCTCGGGTGGTTCGAACAAGCAGGATATTGGCGACCCGACTTCTACCGATCCGGTGACAAAAGGTAAGTCGTTGGCAGTTGGTAATTGTACGGGCTCAGGTAGTAAAGAGTTGACGTCTTTGCCGATGCGAACAGATCAAATGAGCATTGTGGTGCCCTATGGATTACTCGCTGGCGGGCACGTGACCCCGATTGACCACCAATACTACTGGGGCAAAGTGCAGATGGGCGAACCTGACATGTATGATGTGCTGGCACCAGGCGATGGTAAGCTTGTCCAGATACAGTACCGCAGCCACAACGGCCAAGGTAAGGTCAAGGGCGACTACCGTGGCGTGATAGCGTATTCCTGCACCTTCTTCAGCTACTTCGACCTCGCTACGAGCCTTTCGGCCGATATTCAAGCAAAGCTGCCCAAAGATTGGGAAAGCAAAGGCACTACCTATAGCGACATTGACGTAAAAGCCGGGCAGGTCATCGGTAAGGTCGGTGGTCAATCACTCGACTTCGCGGTTTGGGACACAACCAAAACACTCAAAAATTTGTTGGTGCCGATGGCTTATAACAATGCCGAGCCATGGAAGATCAACACCGTACCACCACTCAACTACTATTCCCAGAAGGTCAAAGACCAAGTACTGCCATTTTATGGACGAAGTCTAGAGCCGCGCGACGGCATCATCGACCAAGATATAGACGGCAAATTTATTGGCAACTGGTTCAAAGAAGGATCTAACGGCTATGCGGGCGGCACAAGTTTTACCGGCGGCGACTACTATAAGGGCCATCTTGCTATTGTGCATGATCTATATGATCCCACTGGCTATGAATTTTCTATCGGCTCAAGCAGCAAGGGCGCAGTCCAGTACGCTATCAAAAATCCCTCGGTAGTGCCCGATAAAGCCGACAAAACAAGCGGACTTGTCAAATACGAACTAGTTCCAATTAGTTATGTTGATGGCAATGGTCAGCCCTGGATGCCTTTTGCGCCAACTAAAACCGTCAAATTAAACCCAAGTTTTGGCATGACCGCCGGCACTGCCTTGGTGCAGATGCTTGACACCCGTAAGCTCAAGGCAGAGCTATTCCTCGACAAAACACCTGCTGAAGTAAAAGGTTTTACGGGTGCAGCCGTAACTTACGACCGTGGCGACGGCTCCAAAATGTCCGTATCGACCACCGCCGGGAATTAGAAAACTGTCACAACCCAATACCACTTGATATTACCCCGTCATAGCTGTACTATTGCTCAATAAACTTGACGAGAATTGTATTATCATGTTAGAAATAAGCCCCGACCGTAATTGGGCTCCGGATTCAGCCACTAGCCAAGGTACCCTTCACGCACTATTAGATATGGGTACAAGTTTCGTTCCTACGGAAGCACTAACCGTAGAAGCAGGGTCACAACATCTGTTACCAAATGGAAATACGATTTACTACAAAGGTAGAATACCTATGCGCGCTGCTGGTGAATCTAACCATGACAATGACTGGGCACAAATGATATTCAAAGGCACGGGGCTTGGTAATGAGGTGCAGTTATTTCTTTACCCATGGGTGGGAGCGTATCAGATTAGTAGCAACCCTGGAATAGTGACAGTTCCGAGTAAAATGCGCAGTGATTTTGCTGTTGAACCCCTTGATGCAACGCTAGTTAGGGACGCTATTGAATTCTTGGTTGATGCCCATAACTCCAGCATATACCCAGACAGACGTCTTGAAGAAGGTTTCCCCAGGGCTAGTGCAAGGGCGTCAATGCTTGGAAGGCGGATACAAAACCTTGCGCTTGGAACCGCTCCAGTTAGGACTACTCATGGATCGGCAGGCCCTGTCCACGTAGTGTATCAAGACAGCTTTACTGGTCTTCCCGGTCACTTTGCACCCCATGACGACAAGAACCACCCACCCGTACGAACAGCCCAGGTTACGATTGATATGAGCACAGAACCAATCGCAACGAGTGTTAATTTGACAGGTAGTCATGCGGGCATAGTGGACGCAAAATACATTGCTTGCGGCGAGGATTCAGCCGGGTCATTTGAAGCTACCTACCCATAC
>CAZLUF010000158.1:0-2681 GCA_964562645.1 uncultured Candidatus Peribacteria bacterium | reverse complement strand
CTTTTTGACCTCTTCGTCGTACAGCTCCATTTTGTTAATTTTGCGGTAGGTCAGTTCGGCCTTTTCTTTATCGCCCAACTGCACGTAACAATCGGCGAGTAGGTGCAGTAGTTCGGTATCGCGTGTAATACGTACCAGCGCTTTCTCAAGCAGTGGCACGGCCTCTTGGAATCGTTGGGCAGCAATGCAGGCGCGACCTAAAGCCGCCGAACGCTCGGGGGTTTGTGGAT
The DNA here is from genome assembly GCA_964562645.1 of uncultured Candidatus Peribacteria bacterium. Lineage (GTDB taxonomy): Bacteria > Patescibacteriota > Gracilibacteria > Peribacterales > Peribacteraceae > CAZLUF01. The sequence goes on along the minus strand of CAZLUF010000158.1, from coordinate 2,451 downwards.
CGCGGTTGAGTGCCTCTTGGTAAGCCTGGCACGCTTCGACATACTTACCTTGGCGATAATAGGCCAAACCTAAATTACTGAAGAACGACACATCGTCGCGGTGGAGCAAAATTTCTTTGTACATGGCCTCGGCCTTATTTTCGCGATCGGTGGTGAGGTAGAGCTTAGCCAACTGCGCCTGCACATCGTACGCCTGAGGCTGGATCGTAAGTGCCTGAATATACAAGCGCTCAGCTTCTTCGATCTTACTTTGAGCCAAAGCCCGCTCGGCACTGTGCACGAGTGAACGAACTTGCTGGAGTTCGATCGCCGATACGCGGGGGCTTTTGCGTGGACGGGCTACCACCGTCTCTTCCACTAATTGTGCACCGCGCTGCTCCACCAAATTAAAGCGTTGTCGCACACTGTGCACAAAGCGCCGCACCGAGCGATTACGCAACAACACTCGGCCCGAAAAGATTCCGGCGATACCCAGTACCGATAGCAGAAAAAAGGCGATGTAGAGCATGAAACCAGAAAGCGCAGAAGTGTAGCGTTTTTCGCCCTCGGTGACAAGCGTCAAATTGGCTATTTATTGGCTTATAGCCAGTACAAATCGCTGAACGAGAAGTGGTCGAGAGGCATTCGTTTTTAGGGCCAAAACTAGGGCATGAAAAGCCTGCAGAGCTCGTGGGTCGCGCGTGGGTAATTTACGTAGCTGCAATGCCACCTGGAAGAGTAGTGCCTCGGCACCTTCGCCACGCTCCTCTAGTGGTTTTAGGAGCTTTAAGCGCTCGTGAACACTCCTGCTATCCCAAAAACTGCGTGCTACCGTGGCTAGCTGCTGCACTTGGCGCCGCGCTTCGGGATCATTCCGCAGGGTGTACACCACGCCAGGTGCGCCTTGGGCCATATCGATAATAGTATCTTGTTCTGTCTCGGGCAGGTGCGATACTAGGGCTCTCAATTCGGCTGGAGGCAAACGGTGCAGTGCCAAATTGCGACAACGCGATTGCAGGGTAGGTAGAACATTCTGCAGATCTTCAGCCGTAAACAAAAACACTAACCCCTGTGGCGGCTCTTCTACAATTTTTAGGAGCGCATTCACCGCCTCTGTCTGCATACGCTCAACTGAACGAATGAGGCAGCAACGAAACTGCCCCGTCCCTACTTCGTGCAAACGCTCCTGAATGGCCCGAACATCATCAATGCTGATGGTATTAGTTTTAGCGCCAGATTTACGCCGATGCTCCTGGGAAATGTTGGTAAACCGACTGAGAACATCTGGATCGTCGTTTACTTCTTCGATCCAGAGTTTATCGAGCACAAAGAGATCGGGGTGCACCAGCTTTTGAATAGATTGCCGCATGGTGCCATGCAGCGTCTGTGGCACTCCCTGTAGCAGCAATGCTTCGGCAAACCATTTGGCAATGGTGAACTTGCCCACATGCGCCTGGCCATGGAACAGATACGCATGTGCCACGTTGCTATGGGCCACGTCGCTTTCCAGCTGAGCAAGAATTGCTTGGTGGCCCGTAATAGCATCACGCGACATCATGGAGTACAAAAAGAAGATCGACTATTACTCATCTTTACCATGGCACTTTTTAAATTTCTTCCCTGAACCACAAGGGCACGGATCATTGCGACCTGCACGTGTAGCTGAAGCTTTTGGCGCTGGAGTATTGGCACTAAAGCGGCGAACAGAATTGAACGGCGAAATGTCATCGACCGAATCAGCAGCTGGAGACGACAAAACCGCCTGCGGCTGAGCCGCACCGGTATGCTCTAGTTCAGCCGCAATTTGGGCTTCGTTCGTTTGCATAGCCTGTTCGATAGGCTGTTCGGCCAGAGCTACAGGCGCTTTAAATTGCGCGAAATCGGCCTGGAGTAACCCACGGACAATACTGGAGGCAATGCGCGAAATAAGCAGCTGGAAGCGCTGGAATCCCTGATCTTTATATTCAATCAATGGATCGCGTTGAGCATATCCAGAGAACGCCACCTGCTCACGTAAGTGTGACATGTCGTCGATGTGGTCCATCCAGAAGGCATCGATGGAGCGCAGGGTGATAATGGCCTCGGCTCGAGCTACCGCCTCGCGATCAGCGGCTGCACATTTATCAGCATAAAACTTTGTCACTGTTTCCTCTAAGTACGACACTAATTCGACACGGCCAGGGAATTTTCGTAAGTGCTCGCGATGACCCACGTGCTGTAAGCCCTGATGCAGAGCGGAAAAGTTCTCTCCAATAGCCTCTACATTCCATGTTTCGGAATCATCTTCGGGGGCGTGGGCCGTAGCTATTGCCTGCACTTCACGCTTAAGATCGGTCACGATATCTTCGTGTAGCGGCCATGGCACCTGCACGCCCGAGACTTGCTCGTGGTTAGATTCAGCAATTTTTTCGAGCACTTTCTGGCGGCGCTTGTAGATGATCTCGCGGTGCTTGTTCATCACGTCGTCGTACT
>CAZLUF010000157.1:0-2692 GCA_964562645.1 uncultured Candidatus Peribacteria bacterium | reverse complement strand
TGGTCAATTTAGACCGCGACCACATTAACCTTCGGCGCAAAGAATTTATGGTTCGTGGTAAGGGGCAAAAAGACCGTCCGATTTTCATCAGCGATGATGCAGCACGTTGGCTGGAGCGGTACCTAGACAAACGCACCGATAACGCCCGACCTTTATTTATCCGCTACAGCGGCAATAAAGCAGTCAACTTGAGTGGTAATTACTATCGGCTCACGCCACGCAGCGTACAGCGCCTGGTAGCCCGCTACGCACTGTTAGCCGGCATCACCAAACATGTATCGCCCCACACTCTGCGACATTCTTTTGCAACCGACCTACTCATGAACGGCGCTGACTTACGTTCAGTGCAAGCAATGCTTGGTCACAGCAATATCAGCACCACCCAAATCTATACTCATGTCACCGATCCTCATTTGAAAGAGGTCCATACTCGCTTCCATACGGGGAATAAGAATTCTTAAGTAAATCCGTTTATAAAGAGGCTGGTTCTAAAAGCCGTTATAGCCCGTACCGTCTTCCGGCGAAATATAGCAAGCCGGGTCTGACTTATACTCTGCAGGGATGTCGACATAGTTGGTAGTTTTATTTACCTGCATCACTTTGCAAAGCGTGTCTGTTGTCTGGATGACGAAGTTGTTCTTAAAGACCTCGGTGTTGTTAATCGGCACACGGACGGCAATTCGTTTCAACACATCATTTGCCTTAGCGGTAACATCGATTTGCCACTGCACATCAGTAAAGATCAGCTGCTTGCCACTTGTATCGTATGCCCGTATGCGCAGTGAAGTGCCCTTACCGGAAGTTTTTGTATAGTAAATGCCGTTCATGCCGATCTTCATACCCGCCATTGTTGGGAACGAGCCCGTGATGTCTACGCCGCAGTAATAGCTACCCTTGCTAGCATTGCCAATTTCGCAGTTGCCAGGAACAATTGCGCCATCGGTTTTTTCGCTGCTAGGATACGCATAGGTACCATAGCCACTACCTCCGCTTGGGTACAAGAAAAACGTTCGAGCTGGGTTACTGCCAAATATGACCGTTCTAAGCATATCCGGCGCATTAGACCATGCACCTACTCCGACCAATTGCTCAGCTGTTGGTCGGAAGTTGGTTTTTGTGCCATTCTCCCATTCAATACGAATTTTGGCGGCATTTGCGCCCAGTGTTTTCAGTGTAATAGATTTACCGTTTGTACTGATGCTATCGCCGCCAAATTCAACTTCTGGCAAATCTTTGGTAAGCCCCACACAGGTATACTGCAAAAAGTCATTACTATTTAACTGAGGGTCAAGTGTGCTAACGCGCGAGTTACAAGCCCCACCAGTTGTTAATGAACCAGCCCGGCCACTTATAATCGCTGCTACAGTATCGTTCACGCCTGATTCCGCTGCGTAAAAAGCTGCACTGCTTAGCTGTCGATCTAAGGTCTGGCGAGCTTCGCGGTTGGTTAGTTTAACGAATGAAATCGTAATGATTGCTACTAGTAGAGCTATGAGCATAGCCACAACAATTGACACCAGACCCGATTCATCGTGTAGCTTATGCTTGTTCATGATACTTATTGTAACCTCCCAGTAACCGATGTGGAAAGTTTTGAAATTGCGCAAAATTCAGAATTAGAAATGATTGACTTACAAGTCACCCGTCCGCCACTCACGTTCAAAGAGTCGCCATCGGTCGTGTCGTACGCAACTGTTACAGTAATATCATTCAGGGGTTGCGTAGTTCCATACCCTACTTCGTACGCTCCTGTGCCCGGATTGTACCCGCGCACGGCAATATCGAATTGCTTGATAGTCATGCCATCTTGCAACATTTCCTGGGGGGCTTCGGGGTCACTGGGCGCCAACGCAGTACGACAATTGTCGCTATTGGTACCTCGTAGCAAGCCTGGCTGAGCGCTACTGCGAAATACATTCAAAAAGACCGTATATTTAATTTCACCGGTGCAGTAGGTCAATTTGCTACCAGCAATTGAGCCGGTTGTCGAATACATGAGCGCCGAGCCCCTCAACTGGATCGAACGAGTCATATCTTCTAGTACCGTCCGCGCTACTTCTTGGGTTTTACTTTGGTAAATTGCCTTGGTGTAAAGCCGACCAATTTGAATAAGCGTAGCGACTACCATTACTAGCACGCTTGAAAACACTACAATAGCAATCATGAGTTCAATTATCGTAAAGCCTTGATTGTTTAGTAGTTTCTTCATAGCGCATACAACCTATATGACAAATGCAGTGCTTGGGATTCGCCGGTATTCACCCGCTCCCAAGTTACCGCAACGTCAAACTGATAACACTGCGCCGCGGCACACGTACTCCGCGTTATACCCACCTTGTACAAACCAATGGTATACGGAGCAACTTGCTTCTGAACCGATCCATCCAAATAAAAACTCGTACCGCCCGCAAAAATATCCGCAGAGGCCCCAGTCGCTTTGTGCTGAGCCTTTATGCGCTCTATTTGCCCCTCGGCTAATTTAAGTGCCTCGAGCCGCTCCTGTGAGCTCCGAGTCGTCGCAAGCGCCCGCCCGGCCGTGCCGTAGGCCATACCCATCACCAGCGCAATGACAGTAATCGAGATAAGCACTTCAATAATCGTGTCGCCACGTTGGCTATTCCGTAAGCGCAGTAATCGCATTAACAACTCTCCACAAATGTTAGCTTAGTAGCATTTGGCTGTTTGTAGTTAC
>CAZLUF010000156.1:0-2728 GCA_964562645.1 uncultured Candidatus Peribacteria bacterium | reverse complement strand
CGTTAAGCGGATTAGGCTAGGAGATGCAGTTTCTCTAATACAAAGAGACAGCCGAGTAAAACAGGCTGGTGTATGAGGTAGATGAGCAGCGCGTTTCGACCTGGCCAACTGAGAACACGTAACCCGGGTCGATCGGTCATGAGTACAGGTCTGTGCTTTCCGTAGAAGATCCAGCCAGCGCCCAAACCAAGGAGTACCCAGCCGAACCAGGGAAAGAGCGGAAAGAAATCAACAGACACAAAGTGCACAGGGGTGCAACCTACTGGAACGAGTAATGACGATGCAACATGGCAGTGCCGCATTAATAGGCTGCCTATCAAAATCCATGCGCACCCGAACAAGATGTTCCAGTAACGCCATCTAACTGCATAAGGGAGGAAGAAGATGCTTACACCAATGAGGTGCAATATTCCAAAACGGACAAAACTTCCAGGATCTATGTAGTACGTAACAGCACTCACTAGCGTAGCAAGTAGCAGGAGTATGCAACCACGTTGGTACGATTTTTGAATCGCTTGAGGTTGGCGTTCGTGGCGTTGCCACGAGAGTACATAACTACAGCCAACCAGTAGTAAAAACACAATCGCAGTGATGCGTTCTTGGTAGAACCACAGGCCAGAAAAGACATCAATGGGCCAGCTGTAGTATGCTTGCAGATCGTACGCCAGGTGATAGATCACCATGGAAATAACTGCGAGCGAACGTAATACATCTAACTCGAGCCGGCGCTGGTGAGTGGGGGTGGACATAAAAACCGTGCCGTCTGGAGATTAGTCCAAGATCGACACGGTTGAAATGCGATAGTAAAACTACCTAATTTACCTCTTAGCGTGAACCACGCTCGGCATCGAAACATGCCTTGCAGAGCACTGGGCGGCCACCCTCTTCCACTGGACGTGGCTTAAAGGGAACCTGGCAGGCTGCACCGCACTTACCACAAGTGGCATCGTGCATCTGGCGATCGCCAAAGCGCTGTGCCTTGCGGTTGTTACGACAATCCTTGCAACGCTGAGGATTGAGGAGCCCGCGGCTCTGGAAAAACTGCTGTTCACCCTCGGTGAACGTAAATTCTTTACCGCAATCGCGGCATGTTAGCTGCGTATCAGCCATACAGTAGGGAGAAGGGGATGAAAATTCCGATTTCCTTCTTCCAGCTGCTGCCCGATGATGTTTATCGTGTAGACCAGTTTCCGAAGGATAATCTACAGCCAGTATGGCTTTTTTTAGGTCAAATGTCAATTCTTTTTAGGAATTTTACGAGTATTTAGCCATTTACGAGCCAAGACCAATCGTGTGTTGGCAGCTTGCCAGAGCGTTCCCTGAGCGACATTTTATCGATAACCGTCTGACGACGGAGAATTTTTGCTTGGGCATCCCTTCCTGGCTCTTCTAACCCAGGTATAGCTAATGGTTGCCAGGCTTGATCCATTCGATCGCCCACTCCCCATGTTTGTAAGAGCGTCGCAGAAATTTCGGCGTAGTCTTTAGCAGTGTAGCCACCAAGGCGTTGGGCGATATCCGAAAAGAAGGCAAAACTCTCGCCAGGAGCTAAAATATTGCCGCTGCGATCCACTTCTCTCATTAAATGAGCAGGCATGGTAATGCCTTTTTGGAGCATTTTCTGTAAAGCTAACATAATTCCATTTGGATCTTTTTCGAAAAAATGCCGGACGAATTCAATATAGACCTTGGCATGATGGCTTTCGTCACTAGCGATTTGGCCACAGATTTGTGCCAAGTGAGGTGCACCCTGTTGTTTCGCTAGGCGAGCAACATTCATATGAGAGCGCTGTGTGGCCATTTCCTGAAACGACGTGTAGATAAAGCCCTGGTAGGGATCGGCTTCGACACCCAAATCTAAGCCGTCATTCAAAAAAAGTTGCACGGACTGCTCGTAGGCTTGCATATCTACTCTGCCGCACAGACGCAAAAATGCATTGAGTAGTACGCCATGCCGGTGCTCTTCGCCGGCCCAGGCTCGAAAAAATTCTTGCAACTTGCCCGTACTACTGTGTACATCGCCATGGCTATCTGCTTGCAGGCCTCGCAGGGTAAACAGGCGCGATAAAAAAGTAGGCAAGCCTTCCTCGGTTAATGTATCGCCAATCAGCACCACCAGTAACTCGGGTGAAAGTCGACGCGTTTCGTCTTGAATGCGCTTGAGGTCTGCCGCGGCCTGTTCTGCATTGGAAAAGTTTGGCAAATACTTGCTGGGTTGCCAAACGTTTGGAAGTCCGTGTATTTGTGTGCGGATTTGGGCAGTCATGCCGCTCATGCGGGCCTCTAGTCCCTGGAGTACAGCCGTCTGCCGCTCTGGCTCGGGTGTGGAAAACGGTACGCGATCCATAGTGCTTCAGGGTATCAAAAATCCCCCTGAAGCCATAGGTGATCTTTTTTCTTGTGGAGTCATTGTTATTTCTTTTGCATGACTCAACTATTTGTCACTTTCTTGTCTACCAGACAAGAAAGTAACCAAAGAAGCTCACCAAAAAAGAGCGCGCCTACCGCCATCCCATTCGCGAATGGGATGGCAATCCCACACCCGCGCGCATTTTTGGCTCCCACCCCTGAAGTAATAAGTATGTGAATGAGTAAGTAGGCTGAAACTTGCACAGGGCGGGAGGTACCGCCGCCACGCTTGTCCGCCCGTAGTTCGGCGTCGAACGAAGGCGGGGGGGTGTGGTTCGGCTACGCTCACCACGACATGTCATCCCGAGCGTAGCCGAGG
>CAZLUF010000155.1:0-2746 GCA_964562645.1 uncultured Candidatus Peribacteria bacterium | reverse complement strand
AACATTATTAAACAAGTTACTGAGCAACTCACCAAGTTAGAAAAGACGAATACTCAAGTCTTAAACTTTAGTGAACAGTTGGAAGATTTAGAAAAGATCTTAAAACAACCCAAAGGTCGCGGCCTACTTGGCGAGTACTGGCTGGAATCGATGCTTGGTCACGTGCTCCAACCCGGGCAGTACCAAATGCAGTACAAGTTCAAAAACGGCGAGATTGTCGATGCTGTCGTACTGTTTCAAGAAAAAGTAATTCCGATCGATTCCAAGTTCCCACTCGATAAATACGCAGCTCTTGCCAGTGCCGATAGCCAGGCCGAGCGTGACGAATTAGATAAAGGCTTCCGCGAAGATCTCAAAAAACGTATTGATGAGACCTCTAAATATATTCGTCCATCCGAGGGCACTACCGATTTTGCCTTTATGTTCCTGCCTGCCGAAGGCATGTTCTACGATCTACTCGTGAACGCCGTGGGTGCTACCGAAGTGAACCGTCGGAATTTAGTAGAGTACGCGTTCGAAAAGCGGGTGGTAATTGTGTCCCCTGCTACCTTCTTTGCCTATCTGCAAACCGTGTTGCAAGGACTCAAAGCCTTTAAGATGGAAGCCTCGGTACAAGATATTATTAAGAAGATTGAAGATCTGGGTAAGCACCTCAATAGCTACGAGGAGTACATGCAAAAACTAGGTAAGCATATGGGTACTGCTGTAGGTGCCTATAACGACGCCTACAATGAGTTTAAAAAAGTGGATAAAGATGTCATTAAACTTACCGAAGGAAAAGTAGGCGGCAGTGTTCAACCGTTGATGATCGATAAGCCCACTAGTCTGTAACTAAAGCAGTAAGCCACTGCAAAAGCAGATTAATATTTCAGGCAGATGTCTTTCTGGCTACGACCGACTAGATGTGCAAATCAGCCAAACTAAATCACCGGAAATCTATCCGTTATTTATTCTTCCGATAGTGCCGCAGAATCTTTGACCTTATTTTGACGTAAATCGCGCAAATAAATCTCGTACCCCTGACGCTTAGCACTTTCAATCCATTTCTTTTCAAATCCCAATTCTTCCAGTTTTGCATCTGTAATCCGCGTGAATTCTGTACTTTCGGCTAGTGCTTGATTCACAGTATTATCATGATGAATTCTCGATATTAACAATGCATCAGGGTCGACTGTGCTCAGTCGAGCAATCATGCGCTCACGCAACGCTCTTCCAATCCCTTGACCCTTAGAAGAATCTAAGACTGTATTACGCCTAATTTCGAAAATACGCCGACCGTCTGGAGTCCGATGCAGTTCATTGACTCCGATCATACCCACCGTATCTTCCCCATCTTTTGCAATGATGATCTGACCTTGATCTCTAATTTGACACATATTACCTGTGACCCAGCGATGTTCATCTGGGTCCACGGTCAGTAACGAAGTAACTTTTTGCCTTGTGCCGCCTGCGTACTGAGCTAATAAAACACCAACTAGCTTGTCAACTTCAGCATCTGGAAATTCTGCTGCATCAGGACTTTCGATGTATGTAATTTTTTTATCAGTGTTCATGTGTGTTAATAGTATATCAGAAATAAGGACATTTACCCACATTAAAAGCATCACTAACTCACAGAACAGCCTCTAATATTTTCTCTACCTAATGAAGAAAAGTAGACATGTGTTTGTATTTTTTTGGAAAATACTAGACAGCTCGTTAAGGTAACTCCGTGCGGTTACAAACCACACTCGTCCGGCTCCTCTCGCTCGTCCTCGTCCTCGAGGTACAGGCCTAGGTGCTGTAGTTACTTTTTATCCCAGCACCTTGGCACCGCTAAGGGGCTCTTCTTGCTATGTTATGAATCACGAATCTCGCCTCATTCACTTAACAGAAAGATTTTACTCACCCGATACTTCGTGCCTGGGTGCTGAGTGGAAATTCTCACCCACAGGTGAGCAGGGTAGCGACTCGTACCACGAAACACGTGGAACATTGATCGGACCCGTGTCTAACAGCAATCCCGGCCTCCGTAACACCTGGGATCACGTGAGTGTGCATGTACAACGCGCCCAAGACGAGCAAGGTACAGAAATCCGCAAAATTATGGTTAAGGGCGTAATTCATGGTGGCATCGAACACACCATTTGCGCACCAAGCGAGACCGAAACAGCCATTCAACAACTGTTTGAGCAGGTGGCAATGCGCGTGCGAAAAGCCGTACTCGACTCATAGAAAAATGTGTCTATGATGCCTCGGTGCAGAATGACACTTCGAACATTTTGGCAGGCCTGAACGAACCGCAAAGCCGCGCTGTAACTGAACTAAAAGGACCATTGTTGATTTTGGCTGGTGCTGGCAGCGGTAAAACCAAAGCTCTCACGCACCGCATTGCTAATTTAATGCAGCAGGGTGTAGCCCCTTGGCAAATTTTGGCTGTAACGTTTACCAACCGCGCCGCTAAAGAGATGAAAGAGCGTATTAAAAAAATTCTACAGATCGGCGGTGATACCGATATCGCCGGCGAAATCGGCCAGGGGCGCTTACCCACCATGGGCACCTTCCACTCCATTTGCGCCCGCATTTTGCGCCGCGATATTTCCCACCTAGGTCGCGATCGAAACTTTGTGATTTACGATGGAGATGATCAGGAAAAATTAATGAAGGAGGTATTAAAGAAGCTCCGGATCGACGAAAAGGAACTCAAGCCCAAAGCAGCTTTGGGTTATGTAGGTCGCTTTAAGAACGAAGCCATTAACCCTCAAGA
>CAZLUF010000154.1:0-2795 GCA_964562645.1 uncultured Candidatus Peribacteria bacterium | reverse complement strand
TGTTGGTGTCGCTGTTCGTGCTGGGTACGGAATCGATCCGCTGGTTCGTGCTCGCCCTCATTGCTGGTACGATCATTGGTGCGTATTCGTCATACTTTGTCGCCGCACCGCTCTTGGTCCTATGGCGCAAGAAATAAATTTCGCTCGCGCTTTTCCCCTTTGTTCTCATGTCTACCACCACTCCTCTTAAGCGTATGGCACAAGGTCGCAGCACCTTGACTGTCACTTTTACCGCCGATGAGGTGGCTACTGCCGAGCTTCAAACCCTTAAAGAAATTGCCAGCCAAATGAATATTGCCGGGTTTAGGCCTGGCAAGGCTCCATTGGAAGTAGTCAAAGAAAAAGTGAAAGCCGAAGAAGTGCTGGAAGAAGTGATTCGCTCACTCGTTCCACGCGTAATCGCCGAAACCATGACGAACGAAAAGCTCCTGCTGGCTGTCACACCACGCATTCAGTTAGAGAAAAAGGATCCACTCACTGTCGCGATTACATTCGTTGAGCGGCCCAGTGTAAAAATGAAAAAGTTGGATACCAAAACTTACGCCCCCGAAAAGCCTAAAGTAGATGAGAAAGATGTGGAGCGCATGGTGAAATATCTCCTAGATCAATACCGCGAAACCACTCCACTTGAGCGCGCTGCCGCCATGGGCGACCAGGTGACGCTCAATTTCGTCGGTCACGATGCCGAAGGCAAGGAACTGGGTGGCACTCGTTCCACGAATCACCCCTTGGTTTTGGGCAGTAATCAGTTCATTCCTGGTTTTGAGGAGGCCCTGGTAGGCATTAATAAGGGCGAGACCCGTAAGTTTACCGTTACCTTCCCAGCTGAATACCACGCCGAACATCTACGCAGTAAGCCGGTGACCTTTACCGCCGAAGCACTCCAAATCGACTTGGTAAAACTACCCGAGCTCACCGATGCCTTTGTCAAAGAAAAGCAGTTGGGAGATTCACCAGCCGATGTGCGCAGCAAGCTCTTAAAGACCATGCAGGAAGAAGAACTCCGTAATGACAAAGAGCGCCGCGTGCAGGCCTTAATGAAAGCCATTGTCGATGCAACCGATGCCGATATTGCTCAAGAAATTTTAGATGAAGAAGTCCAAACACTGCTCGGTAATATCCAGCGCCAATTGCAGGAACGCAAAATGACTCTGGCCGACTGGCTCAAGCGCACCAACCGCACCACCGAATCTCTGTTGGCAGAGTTTGGCGAGGAGGCCAAGCGCCGCGTAGCTCTCCGTTTTGGCCTGGAAACTCTCATTAATGACCGGGCAATTACCGTTACCGATAGCGATATTGCTCTGCATACGAAAATGGCCATTGAACAGGCCGACCCTGCTGAACAAGCTCAGGCCGAGCAGTTCTATAGCAAGGGTAACGAGGGTTATGCCGAACTCGAGTGGCGCGCCAAGGTCGAAAAGATCGTCGAGATGCTGCTCGCTGAATCCGAACCTAAGAAGGCGTAAGCAATGCCTCTATTTTTTGCGCGTATCTTCTGTCGCTTTCTTGTGGCGCAACTTTACCTGTCGTTGCGGGTTCGATTTTGCCACCGAAGCACAATCGCTCCTGTGCACCATTACCACCCCCTGGCGATTGATAATGCCCAAGATTTCTATATCGCTCTGCCCCTGAGGATCACAACACTTGGCATACTTTAATGGCATAGGCAGACCGTCATCTAATTGAATTATGGCTGCGCTCGCACCCAAAGTGCCGCGTGCATTTTTAGCACGAGTAGCGGCTGCCGGCACACGTAAGGCATCCACCCGATGCAGTAGTGTGGAGAGGCGATCGCCTCCCTGACCAATTTTAGCCACCAATTCTTCTCGTTCTCGAAACGGCACATGCCGACCATCGATCCGCCGAAACACCGATAATTCCGGATCTAACACCGGAAAACCTCGCCGTTCCAGTTCGGCATTAAGCACCTTACGCCCCTGCTCTAATAGAAGCGTGACATCCATCGACTGCAAATAGCGGCGCAATTTCGTGCGCGAAGAAGACATTTTTGCCACTTGCATCCAGTGAGCCGATGGTTGCGGGACGCGGTGCGTTAAAATTTCAACGACGTCACCGTCTTCAAGTGCGTGATCCAAGGAAACGATTGCACCATTTACGCGTGCTGCCCTAAATGCCAAACCCAAAGTGGTATGGATTTGAAATGCAAAATCGAGCGGCGTGGCACCTTCGGCCAATTCCACAATATCGCCTTTAGGTGTCAGAGTGAAAATGTGATCCAAAAGACGCTCTTGATCCTGAGTATCACCACTGGTGACCTCTTGATTCTTAAGCATCTCCTGCAACTGCACGCGCTGCACGGCCTTGCGGATTCCCCCGCCCTCTTTATAGCTCCAGTGAGCAGCAATACCATATTCGGCTTCGCGGTGCATGGCGTGTGTGCGAATTTGCACTTCGATGGCCACGCCATCGGGCACCGATGGCATTTTAGAGAGTGTCGTGTGCAAACTGCGGTACCCGTTAGGCTTAGGGAAAGCGATGTAATCCTTAAAACGATTTTGCATGGGGCGGCCCCGACCATGCAGCACACCAAGCACCCGGTAACAGTCATCCACCTGCTCTACCAACACGCGAATGGCATAGAGATCCGGCAGATTTTCGATTGAACTGAAGGACTTGGCCCTCATTTTACTGAAGATGCTGTAGGGCTGTTTTTGACGGGCATACACCACCGCCGAAATTCCCTGATCGCGTAAATAGCGTCGGAGCTCCTCGGCCGAGGCATCTAAAAAATCACCGTGCTTCTTTTTTAGCATGTGCAATTGCTCCTCAATATG
>CAZLUF010000153.1:0-2825 GCA_964562645.1 uncultured Candidatus Peribacteria bacterium | reverse complement strand
GTCTTGCCCCTAAGTGGGGCGAGCGTAGACATATCGAGCAGAATGTATTTTGGTTATATATTTACTTTCAACAATCATGACTTGTCACGAGCCGGATTCATGTATCTTTCTGCTTGTATTTATCGACTTATAAAAGCCAAAAAGTTACATATTCGATAGAGCACATTTCTGAATTATCCGCCAACAACCGATACTTGTCAGGATTGATTTTTATTTTATAAATCATTAATCTGCACCCATGAATCAACTACCCGAATCTACACTTTTTACTCCCGAAGGGGCTGCCACCGATACATTTACTGAGCTGCTCGTTCTCTTTGGAGTGGATCAGCGCGATGTGCAGGGTGTACACGATGTAGCGCAACGCGATTGGTTTCAAGACGGAAAGTTCCGCTACCAAATGATGGACGACACACATGCCGATAAAAAAGTGCCAGCCATGCAGCTCCTGCGTGAGCTTGGTTTTGTGGATGAGATTCAGGCGGTAGAAGGCGGGCAACACAAGTACATGCATCAGCTGGGTGCTACGGTGGTGGCGGTACGCAAGCGCTTGGCGCTCGCGAAGCGGCAATGGATGGATCGTGGCGTTCGTTTTGATTCTGTAGAATTACTCGGTGCAACCCAGCGGCCACTTACCGGCCCAAACGAAGCTCTCGATAAACTCTACGATGGTACCAATGCCGATTTGCCATTCGATGCCGTGACAGTGGGTAGTTTGGGCGAACCAAAAAACGAAGCCGAAATGATGGATTTGCAGGCTAAGCTAGCTGAAAGGTTATTGCCGTGGACCAGTATTGTGCCAACCCGGCTTACATCCACACCAGCTCAAGCTGGTCGCAATACCAATGTGGCCGATACGGTGCAGGCTTGGCTCGATCAGTATCAACCAGAACCAGGTAAGGTATTGGCCGTATCGTCGCAGCCATATACTTCATATCAAGGCTTAGCGATTGCCAATACTCTTGGTAAGGGTTGGGAAGTAGAGGCTATTGGTTACGAGGCTCCGCCTGCCATCAAAGTGAGCGGCTACATGGATAATATCGCCAAGCTCGTGTACGAACTTCTCCGCTCTACGCGTTCGGCGTAAGGGCAGGTGGTTCGTTGGTGGGGAGAGTTACGGTACCTAGCGACGGTGTGTTCTTGAGAACTACGCCCATCCAAATGGCATACATGAGCGTAAAGCCAAACACTGGTAGGGTAACGCCAAACACGCTCAGGAGTGTTTTAACCAGGAGCGGTAGCATGACACCGTAGATACCTAGTGAGTACAGTTGGCCGTAGGTATATGGGCGCTTCATTACTGCCGAAACAATCCAGACAACCAACGTACCAAAGAGTAGGTAAATAAAGGCACCCACCCACGCAAATAAACCAACGATCCACGGAACAATCAATACAAATGCCACCACGGCAAACGTTACTACGGCGGGGATTTTATCTAAGTAAGGTTCTAGGCCGGTTTCGAGCGCCAAGTACTTTTGGTAATCCATACTGACATTGGCGGTTTCTGGCTGCGAGGCATAGGTGGCAAAGCTCGTTTGAAACCGCTGCTTATCACTACCAGTATTTTGGGATTTAGAAGGATACACAATGCTGCGTTCGGTCAGTAACACCAGCGAATTGCGGGCTTCGTAGTCTTCTACTTTGGCCGTGGGATCAATGGTCACCAGGTGGGGGAGTTGTTCCTCAGTTGGGTTTTCGCTTTTTAGGAACTCCTGCCAACGAGAAGGCATATCAATAACGTATGGAGCTTTTTGATTCATGCTTAATTTGCCCTGCACAATATTTACTTTTAGTTCCAGTGGATAGAGGTTGCGTAAATCGGTTTTGAGATCGGCTACAAACTGTGGGGTGGCCGGAATGTTCTGATTAATCCAGAACGCAATCGATACACTAGTGGCAAGCGAAGTGAGTAAGCAGAACAGCAATAATGTAATGAGAGTGCGCCCCGAGGTTTGATGGTATAGGTTGATGTATTCCTGGGGTTTACTGAGTGCGAACCACAGGCGCTGGAATAGGCGGATAGGCTTAACAGTTTGAGGGTTGGTAATGTGCATGTGTCTAGAATAATCCAACGTAGCCGAGAAATATAGGCTACCTTAGTAGGCGTCCTTACTCCGCTTTGGTGACAATAGTGGTCACGGCGGTGATAGTGTTATCGAGTTGGCCTTCGCGGTTAATAATTTGAGTGTGGCAGAGCGGAGCAAAGGCGAGCTCTTTTTCTACGCTCGCAATACGGCGCTTGAGTTCTTCTTCGGCCATGGGAGCCCGCTTGGTAATGTGGGCAATAAGTTGCTCGGTACTCTCGGGCAGAATAAAGATCGACTCCAGGCGGTAGGGTGGGGGAGCGCCATTAAAGAGATCATGCTTACGGATGCTATCAAACCCCTGTACATCTACTTCGCGCACCACGGTCTTGCCGTTTTCGATATAGGGAATAATTTCGTCCACGAGAGTGCCGTAACGGGCGCCGCCATGCACAGTGGCCCATTCTAATACTTTGTTGTTTGCCAGTAGAGCATCGAACTCTTGGTCGTTCACAAATTGGTAGAGATCGTCGCCTTCGCCGGCGCGGCGCGCGCGCGTGGTTGCCGATCGCGGAAAGTGTAGCTCGGGGTACTGTTCGCGTAAGTGTCGCAAAATAGCGCTCTTGCCGACTCCGCTGGGGCCCATGATGAGCACTAACTTTCCCTGCATGCTGGCCATGGTAGCAAGAGAGTAGGCCATGGTGAAACCGGGAGTGGGCTTTTTTAGAAAGATAGGCTCAAATTGCCGATTGATTCAGGAGTTTTGGGCTACATCTGGCCTTGTATGGCTATGTCAAT
>CAZLUF010000152.1:0-2875 GCA_964562645.1 uncultured Candidatus Peribacteria bacterium | reverse complement strand
GTTCGCGTGTCTGTGGCATTGGACCATCAGCAGCAGAAACAACAAGGATAGCACCGTCCATCTGAGCAGCACCGGTGATCATGTTCTTAACGTAGTCGGCGTGACCAGGACAGTCCACGTGAGCGTAGTGGCGCTTTTCGCTTTCGTACTCAACGTGAGCAGTGTTAATGGTAATACCGCGCTCGCGCTC
Source organism: uncultured Candidatus Peribacteria bacterium (assembly GCA_964562645.1). GTDB lineage: Bacteria > Patescibacteriota > Gracilibacteria > Peribacterales > Peribacteraceae > CAZLUF01. The sequence continues at coordinate 2,685 of CAZLUF010000152.1, read as the reverse complement.
TTCTGGAGCGTTGTCGATATCAGCATAAGACTTTTTCTCTCCAGTTGGTGAGAAGTTGATAGAAAGGGCAGCTGTAAGTGTGGTCTTACCGTGGTCAACGTGACCAATGGTTCCCACGTTTACGTGCGTCTTGCTGCGGATAAACTTCTTATCATCGGCCATACAAAAGGAGGGAAAAGAGGGAGAATACGACTACAGAATACCTGCAGTTAGCTGCGAGAGTCTAGGGAAGTCGGGGCTAATACGTCAATATCTCTTGATACATTTTGTGTAGTATACCTTACTCATCTCTGGTATTGCCGAGTGTTTCTACGGCGTAGACTTCGTGAATTTCGCTTTCCTCTGCGTTTTCTTGCGATCTTTCACTAAACCACAAGCCCTGGAGTTTGAGACGGAATTTTAAGAGCCAGCGCATCCAAAATTCGTTCCAGGTGATAAGAGTGTTCTGGAGGAGGCAGCGTAGCGAGCCGTGTGGAACTGGTACGCGGATACGGCTGACATCGGTGTTGTGTGTCATTTTGGTAAACACCTGGGTTTTAGAAGCGTTATCTGGGCAGTGGATCTCTATAGCGACGCCCAGACTTCGCGGGTGGTGGGCATCTGAGCCTACGGCTACGAACTTAGCTGTACCCACTGGCGTAATATGCGGTGGCACATGCGCACGGTAGCGTAAAGCTTTTTGTAAATGGGTACTAACGCGGCGGAACGGCAAACGGCTAAGGACGTGCTCCAGTGGAATTGCACAACCGTTTAAAAGCTCAAACCCAGGCACGCTGCTCAAAAAACTCTTGAGTTCAGCTTCGCTCCGGCAGTAGCGACGCAGTGGGTTACTGGGTAAGAAGGGGTGAGGTACGAACCATTGCAAATCCGATCTCTCCAGGTAGCCGATCATCTCCGGCAAGGTCATGGAGAAGGGCTTGAGTAGCGCGGGGTGACGGTCGTACCAGTCTTCGTCGCTAAACGCGATGATATCGACACCCGATCCATCTTTAGTAGTAAGTTCGGCACCAGGAAAGAGGTGTGTAGTGGCATCGCTCGGTTTGTACTTTAAGAGGGTGCGGTAACTTTGGGCGGCATCTTTGAATGTGTGCTCCGTACAGATAATGGCGCCTAAGTTATTTTTAGCAAAGGCACGCCATAATCTACGACTACGCCGGGCGCGGCGTTTGCCAGTAAAATTCGGGTGGAAATGGTAGTCTATGAACATCGAGACGAGGGTCACTGTAGCACGTCTGAGAGGCTTGGCGATTGACGATTAGCCGATAAGGATTTCTTATCAACTGCAGTAAATACTCGTCTTACTCTGCCAGCATTCCCTGGCTCTGTAGGTCAACCATCTTCTTATAGATCTCGCAGCGCTGCAGTAGTGTTTGGTGCGGGGCACAGTCGATCAGCCGACCCTGGTCGAATACGGCAATACGATCGGCATGGAGCACGGTACTGAGGCGGTGGGCGATAATAACAGCTGTACGGCCAGTGATCAGCTCTTTAATACCATGTTGCACCTCTTGCTCGGTGACGGAATCGAGGGCGCTGGTAGCTTCGTCCAAAATAACAATTCTGGGATTTTTGAGCATGGCTCGGGCAATAGCCACGCGTTGGCGTTGGCCGCCACTCAATTTAATGCCGCGTTCTCCCACCACGGTTTGGTAACCGCCTGGTACGCTCATGATAAAGTCGTGGATGGCTGCACGCTTGGCGGCAGTTTGCACTTCTTCGAGCGTAGCAGTTGGTCGAGCGTAGCGGATGTTTTCGAACAGACTATCGTGGAACATGGTGTTCTCTTGGAGCACTAGACCAATTTGGCTCCGCCACCATTGCACATCTACATCGCGTAAATCTTCGCCATCGATGGTAATGCGTCCGCCAGTGACATCGTAAAAACGGTTAAGGAGTAAGGCGAGTGTGGATTTGCCTGCCCCCGAATGGCCAACTAAGGCCACATGTTCGCCTGCACGAATATCGAGAGAGACATCGTGTAGTACATCGCTCGTATGTAAATTTGCCTCTTCGGTAGTGATGCCACTCCGGTGCTGTTCGGGTAGTTGCTGCGTGAGTGCTCGCTCAGATTCTGGAGTAGCGTGCGAGGTATCATTCACACTACTGGCTTCGTCGTGATCGGCAGCGAATACGCGTTCGCGTGGTTGGTAGGCAAAGCACGCTTTGTCGAACACGATGTTGCCCTGGAGTGCTGGTAGAACTTTGGCGTTATTGCGATTGGCTACTCGAATGGGTGTATTGAGAATTTCTTCACCCATACGGATCTTACCTAGGCGCTTATTCCACTCCGGGAGAATGCCCGAAAGGATTTCGAATGGTGTGAGGACACGGAAGAACGAGCCTTGAAAGAAGTACAGTTGCCCGAGCGTCATTTGGTCCTGTACATAGAGCACAATGCCAATACCAATGAGCAAAATGCGCGTCAGCTGGAACACATTGAGTGCCTCAATGGCAGACCATCGATAGTTCACGCGTAATTGTTTTGTCAGAGCCTCGCCATGTGTGGCCATCATGGTGTGTACCTCTCGTGTTTCTTGCCCGCCCGATTTTACGGTCGCGATATTCTGCGCGGCATCGTAGGCCCGGCCCATGGCTTTCACCCATAACCTATTAATGACCTGTTGGAGTTTGACCGTTCGCTGCACACCCCACAGCACAATGACGATGTACACACAGAGACAAGCG
>CAZLUF010000151.1:0-2893 GCA_964562645.1 uncultured Candidatus Peribacteria bacterium | reverse complement strand
ATGACTGTGGATTGAAATCTTACGGAAGGCAGTTTGTGATACTGTTCTGTCTAATAAACTTGTCTTTTGTAACGATGGCGCTGCTGCCAGTCTTCGAGGAAGATAGCCGCAATAGTTGTCGAAGGAATCGCTAAAATAACGCCAATCAGCGGGTGAATAATACTAGGTAAGCTCACACCGACGAGCATGCCAAAAAGTACGGCCATTGGCGAAAGATGTACAGCCTGGCGAATGAGGTGGGGCGCCAACAGGTGTGTTTCGCACATTTGGATAATGTAATAGATACCAAAGACAGCCAGAGCATATACCGGGCTCTGCTGAGTGCTGGCCACAAGTAAGGTGGGAATGGCAGCAATGAGCATGCCAACTCCGGGGATGAGTTCACACAGGCCTGCAAAGAGGCTGAGGGTGAGAGCGTATGGTAAGCGCAGTGCAGTAAGCCCCAGGAGCACTAAGAGCCACACGCTTAGGCAGAGCAGGAGTTGACCACGAATCCATTGGGCTAAGCGCCATTGAATAGCCATACTCTTATCGTCCACATACTGCCGGGACGAAGCGGGGAGTAGGCTCCGTAACCAAAAGATGATCTTCTCTTTCTCGAGCTGCATAAAGAACGCCAAACCCATAACCAGCATGCTGCTCACTACAAATTCAACAAGCGACCCAGCCACACGGGCAGCTAAATTGAGTGAACCCTGGGCTGCGAGCGAGAGCGATTGTCCGGCTCGGCCCAGCGAGGCCGTGATATCGGTGAGGGATAATTGTTGAATACTACCCTGGAGCAAGCGCGTGAGGCGTATGTTCATATCGTCGGATATAAACGGTAGGCCAATGGTGGGGTGTTCGAGGTAGGCGTTAAGACTCACGGTAAAAAAATTGGCTAACTGCTGCAGCTGATCGGCTAAAATTGGAATGAGCGAAACAATTAAAAACCCCAAAAAAACCAGCACAAAAATATACTGCAAGGCCACGGCCACACCGCGAGGAATGCGAAAACGTGCTAAAAATCGTACGCCTGGATCGAGAATGGCAGCCACGAACACAGCTAAAAATAGCAGTACTAATTTATCGCGAAGTTGTATCACCAGGAGAACGGCCGCAATGGATAGTAACACCGCTAGTCCTCCAGTGAGCGTGCTTCGTAGAGAGACATCGATAGTCACTTCGCGCTTGTGGGGGCCTGGTTTAAGTTCTACATCGCCATTGGGAGCTGGTACCCGGCTGCGCTCGCGCAGGTCTTGTAAAAATTTTTGCGCGCGTGTGCCAATAATGCGCAGGCTCTGGAAGGCGGCCGGTGGAGTTAAGCGTTTAGCCATGGTTATGTCCCAAAGGCAGCGGGAATAATGGTGTTTACTATTAGGTACGACAAAATACTAAATACAAAGCCACCAATAGCAAATTTAATTCGATTTTTCGCTTTAGAAGTGTCGCCACCCTCAAGTGAACTGGTACCCCATTCGTAACCAGCTAAAATGAGCATGAGCAGGGCAACGGTACCAAGGACGCTAAAGACGACTTTAATGAGATAGGCCAGATAGACCGGAAAACAGTTGAAGTGAAAATCACCAGTGCGAAAATCACAGTTGGCAATAGTGCCACTGGCGGGGATGAGAGGCAGAAATTGTGCCGAGGCAGCAAGTGGCCATAGGGCCATGAGATACAGGTACTTGGTCCAGCGTTGTTTCATGTCCCCATTGTCGAAACCAAACGGCGTTCTGGAAAGGGAAAACGCACGGTTACGGTTGCGTTATGGCGCAGAACATTGTTCAATGCGCGCTAGTGTTTTCGTGGCAGACTCATCCTCGGCCGATAGTGGCGCTGGCACCCATGGCAGGTGTTACTGATGCATCGTATCGACAGCTCATTAAGAGTATTGCGCCTAAAACGGTGGTTTATACTGAATTTTTGAGTACCGATGCCATTCACTACGGTGCGAAAAAAACCCTCAAGATGATTGATTTCGATGCAGCTATTGAGCGCCCGTTTATTGTGCAGGTGTTTGGTAAAGATCCGGATCATTTTTTGAGTGCAGCACGGGTAATCGAAGAACTGGGTGCCGATGGCATTGATATCAACATGGGTTGTCCGGCTGCCAAGGTAGTTTCGTCGTGTCATGGTTCGGCGCTCATGCGCGATCCAGACCTAGCCGCGCGTTTGGTAGAGGCGACAGTCAAAGCTGTAAAAATTCCCGTGAGTGTCAAAACACGCTTGGGTTGGGATCGCATCGATACCCTCATTCCGTTCTGTAAGCGTTTGGTCGATGCTGGGGCGCAGGCGCTCGCCATTCATGGCCGTCGTTACCACGATAAATTTACAGGTCAGGCCAATTGGGATCCTATTTACGCTCTTAAAGAGGCGGTAGCAGTACCCGTGATTGGCAACGGCGATATTGCCAATGCTCAAGATGCCCTTCGTATGATCGGAAATTTAGATGGTGTAATGGTGGGGCGTGGTACGTACGGAAACCCGTGGGTACTCAAAGACATTGCCGATGCATTTGAGGTTAAAGCCAAAGGCCAAGCTACCGATCAATTGCGGTCCACCTTAGCCACTCTTACCTTTCGGGATAAATTACCGGTGATACTCAAGCACTGTGAGTTAGCTGTAAAAATCAAAGGCGAAACTCGTGGCATGCTCGAAATGCGGCGTCACTTGGTGAGTTATATTCGGGGGTTTGATCGTGCAGCCGAAGTTCGAGCTAGAATTATGAAAACCGAATTATTAGATGAGACGAAGAAGATTCTGGAGGAGGTGGCGAGTTTGTAGAATTTGCTTTCTGTAGTGAGGAATGTGTCGTTTTTAGCGTCCAAAAGACTCAACTGCTTGTCACTTTCTTGACTACCAGACAAGAGGGCTCTGCCATTTCTTTTGAGCGACCAAAAGAAATGGCAAA
>CAZLUF010000150.1:0-2917 GCA_964562645.1 uncultured Candidatus Peribacteria bacterium | reverse complement strand
CACAAGCCAACACGAAAACTAAACCCAATATTAACGAGAGGCGCCTTGCTTGCTTGAGCACTCGCTGCCACTGCGCCTCACTATTACCAATAACATTCAGGTAGTCATCAATCGCACCTAAAATACCCATGGAGAGCAGTACGAGCAGTGGAATATACACCTGACCGCGCTGTAGGAGTGAAGCATCGACTAAGTTGATATACGCAAATGCACGGCTGAACATCACCGTAAGAGCGATGGATCCCCAAATGAGGACACCACCCATGGTAGGGGTACCAAATTTCTTTTCGTGATATTTAAGAAAAATAGAAGGCTCACGACCATCGACAGTTTGGGCACGGAGCTGCTTACCTAATTTGTTCTTGCGCAAAAAAGCAATGAACCAAGGTGTGAGAGCCAAACCAAGCGAGAAGGCAAAGGCGGCATACACCAAGATCATGTAGACCGGAATATCTGGGCGCACCGGCACAAAGGGAACGGTAACAGGCATATGGAAAGACTACCTGAACCGGGCAGGCTTTCAATGTCTTCGGGCAGTGAGTCTACTCGTCGTCACCGGGGCGACTGTGCTGCTTATCGACATCGTAAAAGCGCATCTGCTCACGCTTAAAGTGTAGTTCCACACGGCCAGTTGGACCATTACGGTGCTTGCGGACGTAGATGTCGGTCATACCCGGACGATCGGAATCTTCTTCGTAGTAGTCTTCGCGGTACAGCATGAGCACCACGTCGGCATCTTGTTCGATAGAACCGGAATCGCGCAGGTCACTGAGCTGAGGAATATTTCCCGGACGTGTTTCCACAGCACGACTAAGCTGACTCAGCGCCAAAATAGGAACACGGAGTTCGCGCCCAATTTGCTTGAGAGTACGAGAGATTTCCGAAATTTCCTGCACGCGGTTGCCAACGTAGTGATCGTTACCAGTACTCATGAGCTGCAAGTAGTCGATCACGATCATATCGAGACCGTGCTCCATTTGGAGGCGACGCGCTTTGGCTCGGAGTTCTGGCAGAGACGAGGCGACCGAATCATCAATGAAGATATTGGCCTTACTGAGTTCATCCATAATCGGGCCCATATTCTGGAAGTCGCTATCGTCTAATTGACCGCGCTGGAGCTTCCAGGAATCTACACCGAGCATGGAAGCAAAGAGACGATCCACCAACTGCTCCTTGCTCATTTCCAGCGAGAAGATACCCACTGACTTACCGCCCTTAATAGCGGCATTTTGAGCAATGTTGAGGGCCAACGCAGTTTTACCCATACTCGGACGTCCAGCCAAGATAATAAGATCGCTCGGCTGGAAGCCGGAGAGTTTATTATCCAAACCTTTAAAGCCGCTGGGTACGCCCTTAACCGCCGAATCGTCTTTGGATTCGTGCATTTCGGCAAACTTTTCGTAGCGGGCATCGAGCACCTCGCGAATGTGCATGAACTTCTCTTTAATAAATGTGTTGCTGATGGCAAAGATCGTTTTTTCGACTTCATCAAGGAGTTCGGCAACTGGGCGTTCGATCTCGTAACCCAAGCCTGAAATCTTTTGACCAGCCTCAATAATGCGACGGTGCACTGCCTTGGTCTTAACGATCTGAGCGTATTGAAAGATGTGTGATGAGGTAGGTACAACACCAGCTAGTTCAGCCAGGAAAGCACTACCACCGATATCCTGAATTTTTTTGTTATCAGCTAATTTGGCACTCACCGTGACGAAGTCGATAGGTTCGTGTTGTTGGTGCAACTCCGAGATCGCCTGGTAGATCACCCGAAAGGTTGGATCGTAGAAGTCGTCGGGCTTGAGTAAGTCATCGACTTTGACAATGGCTTCTGGATCCAGCAAAAGAGCACCTAAAACCGTTTTCTCGGCCTCCACGGAGTGTGGCTGACCTTCGAGAAGCTGTGCTGTGGAAACGGGAATCGCCATGAGGAAAGGGATTGTAGAGTGTGACACACAATCAACAACTAGCGCAGAGGATATTTTCTGGTCTGATTTTCCCCGGTGCACGTACTGTGGACGGGGTGTGGAAAACTAGGCCCCAAAATCGTGCAAATATCTGAGCAGCGTCAAAGCTGAAATCGAATGCTGAACTGGTGATTGAAGTACTTTTTGTAGTGCTTCCTCGAGTGAGAGCTCGTGCACCTCTATCAACTCATCCGCATCTTGCGGAAGCGGATCCTTAATGAGTTCTCGCGCGATGAAAACGGTGCATGTGTAATCGAGAGTTTCTTTGTGGCGGACAGTAAAAAACAACTGCATTGATTGCGATTTAAAGCCAGTCTCCTCGCGCAGTTCGCGCTGAGCTGCCAGTGCAACATCTACTTCTTTATCGACATGCCCACTGGGGATCATCCAAATATATTGACCATAAAACGGACGGTACTCACGTAGGAGTAAAACTGTTTTAGGCGTAGGAAAAGCTAAAATGTGTGCTGTATTTGGCAAGTGGGCCCTAATAGCTTTTTTTACACGACCATCTGGGAGCTCTGCCGACTCTTCGGTGAGCACCCAGTGGCCGCGAGAAAATAACTCTTGAGACATGGATTACATTAAGACTTGTACCACCGAAGCAGCGCGGATCTTTTTATCGAGCTCGTTCATTAATTGTGGATTCTGCATGAGGTACAAACGCGAAGATTCGCGACCCTGGCCCAGAGTATCTTCGCCATAACGGAAGTATGTACCCGATTTTTCTAAGACACCGTACTTCACACCCAAATCTAATACCTCACCAGCTTTACTGATACCAGCGGCGTACAAGATATCGAACTCGGCTTGGCGGAATGGTGGCGCTACTTTGTTCTTCACAACTTTTACGCGCGTGCGGTTACCGATAATTTCCTGACCATCAGCCGCAGATTCTTTACTACCTACACGTTCGGTAAGCTTATCAATACGGCGTACATCTAAACGTACTGAGG
>CAZLUF010000149.1:0-2954 GCA_964562645.1 uncultured Candidatus Peribacteria bacterium | reverse complement strand
AAACTTCTTGGGGAGGTAGAAAGGCGAGGAAATCACATATGTCTCACACAACATTTGCTTGTTGAGTAGAGAAAAAGGCTCTAACCCCGCATCGTCACGCCGTGACGACTGCGGGGTTGGTGTATATGGCCATATTTTATGTAATATGGTATAATAATAGTATGTCAATTGTTACATACAAACCAACAATTGAATGGCGCCAAGCGGCGCGAGAGGCAGAGCCTCCTGCTTCGTCAGTATTTATTAATACACAAAAACGAGTACACGATCGCATTGAGGCGCTATTATTTGGGAATGTATTCCAATCCACTCCACAAGATCAGGAGCAATTTCTGCGTTCGATTATCGGGCCTACATCAGACGGAGAAGCCAAACCTATCGCCGAAGATCTAGCCAAAATTGGCACACCCCATCGCTTCCGTAACGATCCTGCCTTTACCGACCAAATCATTAGCGAAATTCGGCAAGCTCTCGCTGCCATTCCATCGGACGAAGTAAAACAATTACTGCCATTAGCGCGCGCCTATGGCCAGGCTATTCGCCACATTTCTGGACATGCCAGACGCGTAGCCGCCGCGCTCACTGCAACTAACGAAGAGCGTTACAACGCCCGCCAGGATATCCGCCAGGCCATGCTCAAAGATTTTCATCATCTTGTATTGAGCCATTTACAATTCACAGCACGCTTAGGCTTCGACGCGGCAGAAACCCAAGAAGAAATTGATGAGCTTAACACAAAAAGCAGCTACTTTTCCTACCTAACCACCCTCGAAAAAATGTACCCCAAGGCCCGTGCCGAGTTGGATGCCAGGTGGGCTTCGGGCATAGAGCTCTCGCGCTACACAGACCCCGCCCCAGCTGAGCGCATCGACGAAATTGCCGCCCTCATTGGCCAAGGATTTTCGGCCTCGCGCATACCGTACTTTAGGCGCGAATTTGCCACCGGTAAGCTCGAAATGTTTACCACCAGCGAAGCGCCCGAAATAAATAAATCCAGCACCGCCATGGGCTGCGTAGGGCTCTATCACATCAACGACCAGTGGCAGGTAGTAGATTGGTGGGCTCGCCGCAGTGGCGATAACCGCTTACAGAACGCCCTGGTTCGCGCGGCTGTGTACTCGCACCCCACCAAGCGCACCATTTCTAGTTGCAACTGGCACTCCTCTGTACTGGCAGCTCAAACCGATGGTATTTGCATGTCTGTGGAGCGTGGTAGTGATCCACCGGTGGCCTACCTGAGCACTATTGTCTTAAAAGAAGACGAGCGCAAACGCTGCCTTGCCAAGCAACCCGAGCACCGCCATGAAATGCTCGAGCTCTGCGCAACAGCAACTAATGCACCAGGCATATTTTGCAAAGGCATGATCGGCGGACAGCCTCACTATGCTATTCGTGTATCGCCCACCCAAGAACAGCAAAAGGCATATATTCGGTCGCAGCGCGAAGGCAAGCCCTATGAACTTGGCACCCAAATGTTTGATGCTGTACACGAAGCACAAAACCTCTGTTCGCCACCACCCGTTTTAACTTGGATCGAACAGGGGGCTACCAACAAAGAACGCATACTCATTTTTGGACCAAATCCCCTGAGCGAAGCCGATATGACCTCGTACACAGCGGCTAAAAAAACGTATAACAGCGAACTTAAACAGATCCACGCCCCGGCTCAAGCAGTTGCCAGTGATGTTCAAAACTCGCTCGCAGCAAGCCGGACAACTGCGCATTTTCTACCAGCGTAACATAGGCTGATTCGTGATCTACAGTCACCAAACAAATAGAGCGATCGTAAAAGAGGATTTCACTGTTTTCCATGCGGCAACAACAGCCGTTCATAATACGCGTTTCGCGGTCGGCACTAGTATCTAAGCCTTGTAATTGATGCGCACTTGGCGTATCGCAGGCGATCACACGCGAAAATATTTTTCGTTTGCGCCGGGCTACTACAAATTGATTCACACCCGAGATAGTTTTTTCGTGCTGCAAAAGCGGATGAGAAAAAGAGCACAAGATAGAATCCTCAGGAATGGCATCTAAAAAAGCGTGCCAGGCTTCGGCCACGCGCTGGTAACCCTCGTAAAAAAACACGCGCGGTAATCCTCCATCTTTAGTCCGCAGGCTCTCCAGTTCGGGTATAACTTTCTGCAATTCCTCCTTACGTTTTTCGATCGCCAAACGCTGCGTCTCTACACTGTGCATGAGCGTGCGTACATCATCGGCTGCATACAAGTATGCATTTTTACGACGCACCATGGTTACCAACCCCTTGCGGTGTAACTGTTGGCACGTGAACTGTGTAGTACTGCGATTAATATCCACTTTGCTCGCAATATCCACCACACGCGACAAGCCCGACTGCAACAGCACTTTATATACGGCAATTTCGTTAGGGCTTAACCCTAAGCTGGCCAGTACGGAATCGACACTAGACATCATTAAATTATAGCAAAAAATCAAAATAACAACAAGTCGCTATTGTAATTTTTTGGTCTTCTGTAAGAGAAAAAAAAGGACTAAAAAGATAATTCAACAACATTCGTTGTATATGCAGAAGAAAGATCTGATACTGAGTCCTTTTTTTATTAACCCAGATTTTATGCAACTGCGCAAACTTATTACTTCGGTAGCTGTGGCCAGCCTTGTGCTCGCCCAGTTCCAAGCAGGCTTACTACCTGTGTTCCCTGTACTCATCGAAAAAGCGAGTGCTGCTGGAAATTTTGCGATTGAAGGTGCTAATCCAAAACATGGTAAAACCTGGATTGCCACCATCACTTGTCGTAATGCCAATGGCGGCACCCAAACCTTTGGTGATGGTGCTCCGCGCACTATCACGACTTTGGTTGCAGCTGGCATTCGCACTAAAGGCTTGCCACTCACTCAACCTACTGAGCCATTGGTTCGTAGCGATGCCGGGTGGGACGCAGAGCTGCTGGCTCTCGAACTCACCGAGCTGTGTG
>CAZLUF010000148.1:0-2956 GCA_964562645.1 uncultured Candidatus Peribacteria bacterium | reverse complement strand
CAGCCACACGTGGATCGATCAGGCGCTTGTCTCGACCTACACTTTCGTTGAGGTTATGACCAGGAATAAACTCCATAGTCATGCGCGGTTTTTCGGTAGATCCATCTACCATGGTGGTCGATATATCCTCGAGCATGCGTGGCACACAACTGAGGCCATCGAGCGCTTTATGGATCTTAGCTTCGCGGATAAAGCGTACGCGGGCAGCAGGGGACGACGAGTGGAGTAATTTAACAAGAGCTACTTGCCCACTTGTAGAATGTTGAGCGAGCAGAGCTGCGCCTTGGCCACCTACACCTACTTCGTACACACCAGTCCATTCACCAAATTGTTGAGCTGGAATCAATTTGGGGTTTTCTTGCACGGTAGTGCCACCATTAGTTATTTCAGCTGTGCGCTTGGCCTCGTATTTATCAGTCAGCACAATAGACTGCAGCAGCAGCGCGCGTGTTGCCTGGCGTGCAGCCTCAATTTGAGCACCACTTCTTTTTTCGCGCTCTCGGGTGGTAGATTCGGATTCAGAGGTATCGCCAACGGCATCGCGAGGCGTGCCATGTCCTGCTTGTGAGGCAAGGCTAAAGTCGGCATTGCCCATTTGCGAAGGCGAAATTACATTAGTAGCTGCTATGTTTGGTTGCACTACTTCATCGGGTCTGAACTCGCCAGTGGGCATTAGGGCTTCTGAGCCACTTTCGGGCATACCAGTATATTAAGACATTTGGGCGCTTTTGGTCAATTATTTTGCTATTAAAGTACTAAAAAACCCGGCTTGGAGCCGGGTTTTGAGAATTTTTTGTTAGTTTAGTAACTAAAACCCATGCCCATAGAGCTATAATTCATCCCTGTAGGACTAGGCGCTGGAGTAGTGGTGTAAGTACTAGGAGCTGGAGCGGTGTAAGTACTAGGAGCCATTCCTGTGGAACTAGAGGGCATTCGATTTGTAGAGGGGCAAGCGGGGTCATCGCCATCGGTGTAACCATTGTCGTCGTCATCAATTCCGTTGTTACAAATTTCGCCTGGGCCGCTGTGGGGTGGCTTACAGCTCTCGTCATCCAAATCAGTAAATCCATTTTCGTTGTTATCATCGCCATCACTACATGTACTAGAGCCCATTGGTCCCTCGGCACCTAGGTGATGCTGGTGGCCACTCGAACTAGTGTTACCAGATGCACAAACACTTACGCATTGACCCAAGGTCATTGGTGATCCACCTCCGGGGCACGTGCCTGAACCCTGTGTACATAGGTTGTTATTGCAACAGTAGCCTGTTGGTACAGATGAAGTATTGTGTCCTGGAATGGCAGGAGCGGCAGGCGTGCCGGTACCTGGTGCAGGCTGGGCAGGGGTTGTGCCACTTGGAGTTGTACTGGGTGGTGTGCCTGGGCTACCCCGCGTTTCGCTACGAGGTGCCAAAGCAGCAGGTACTACATTCTTCGGTGCATCTGTCGATGTTATAAGCGGACCAGAAAGAGCATTCTGCTTCTTTTTGATTTCGGCGAGTTCAGTGGTTGCTGAGGCAATTTGGGCATCGGTAGATTTGGGGTTTTCGAGTACGGCCCAAAGTTCTTTCTGCTTAGCGCCAATGCGCTTAAGCGCTGCAGTTTGAGCGGCACTAACAGCTTTGTTGCTCAAATCGACTTTAGCCGACTTAGCACTCAGCACATTGTCTGTAGAATAAAAACGTGCACGCATCACCTGTGTTTGGTTAGGAGTGGCAGTGCCTTGTTCTGCACTTGTTAAAATGCTGCGTCGACTCACACGGAAGTTGCTACTACTCTTTACGAGAGCGCCCGTGAGTTGTGATTCAATATCATTCCCAATACTAGGAATGAGTGGAATAGCCACGGCCACGGCCAAGGTAGCGGCGTAGAGACCAACGCGCTTGTGGTGGAGTGAGTGGAGCTTCTTCTTCATACAAAAAAATGGAAGAGGATGTGTGTGTAAATTACTTAGTGCGCTTAGGAGTTGGCTTGGCAACTTTCTGTGCGTTTTGTTTCTTGGCCTTCTCGGCGGTTCGGCGTGTAATGACGCTCATGCGGTACAAGTTCTCGGTGTGTACGGCCTGGTCGTTGGCGTTTTGCATTTCAATGAGATCGCGCTCCATATCAAGCATCTTAGCCTCGTATGTAGCACCAACTGCAGGTACCAATGGCATAGCAGCCGCAATGATCATCGTGGCTGTGTAGAGGTGTAGGCGCTTTTTATCGCTGAAAAATTTGTGCATAGAATTTTGGTGTAAAAATCACATCAGTATAGCAGTTTTGAGCCACTCCGTCTATAGTCAATTATTTTGAGCAGGCGGACCAGAGGCCTAAGCGACTATCAAAAGCAGTGTTTTCGAGCGAGCTATAAGCACGTTTGCGCGGGTGCGAAAACTTGCGGTAGCTCTTGGCATAGCCAGCCTGGATCATCTGTGCACCTACATCTGTTTGCTCTAACTCAATGTACCGAAGTAGGCGGCCGTAGCGATCGCGGTTGTCTTTAGGTTCGGGCAGTAATTGAACCTGGCTCTGCATCGGTAAGATTTTTTTGAGATACTCCGAGGCCTCGGGTCCGTAGCACTCTATCTCGCGCTGTGGAGCTACCGATTCGGGGGCATCTATGCCAATTATCCGCACGCGTTCTTTTTTGCGATTGAGGAGTACATCTACCGTATCGCCATCCACAATACGTATCACGGTGGCGGTTTCGGTAGCTTGTATTTGCTGTGTGACTACTGGTGCAGGTTGTGCGCTAATAAGGAAGGCCGAGAGAATTCCAGCAAGGGGAGTCATAGAGGCAGTATATGGTACTGTCGTTAGTAGAGAAGTGCTTCAGTCTTTTATGCTTGTCATTTCTTCTCTGCAATCTCTTCCCTTTTCTTTGCCAAGGCGGTAGGCGCGCTCTTTTTTGGTGAGTTTCTTTGGTTGCTTTCTTGTCTGGTAGACAAGAAAGTGACAACTACCTCTACTTTTGA
>CAZLUF010000147.1:0-2964 GCA_964562645.1 uncultured Candidatus Peribacteria bacterium | reverse complement strand
ATGCTGAGTAGATGGCTAGCGCAACGCCTAAAAACCCAGCCCCTGGTCCGCCACACCCGCCCGAACCTGGGTTTCCGGTGAGAGTACCACCAATGCTGGCAATAATGCCGGGCACGGCCCCAATTTGAGCAGAGCTGCTGGCAGGCCAAGTAATACAGGCCATAGCCACAGCCACCCAGAAGCTTCGTTCCAGAGTTTGAAGAAGCCGTTGCACGGTGGTAGAGATCTTCATGGTGAAATAGACGAAAACGCGGCGACGAGTGGGTACGAAACCAAAATTGCCACAATGGCAATAATCGCCACTTTGATGAGTGTTTTAGCACGATCTTTTAGGCTTTCATCGGCCGAGAGAATGTACATAATACCGGCTACAACCAAGAGAATCACAGCCACGGCACCCACGAATGTTAGGAGGTAGTTAGCTAAGCCGGCAATTTCGCTGGCGATACCACTGCTATTTCGGGTGAATACCAGGTTAGAAATTTGCTTGGCCAAGAGCACCAAGATGGCACCGAAAAATGTGGCAATTAAACGCTTTTTGGCGCGATCAATTTGGTCTTGTTCACCGCGTGAAGCAATGAGACGAAAACCCTGTACTACAATGTTGATGACCACAGCCACACCGAGCAAAGCCAGTAGAAAATCAATGGCGGTCGGAATGATGGCGTTCGTAATAATGCCATCTTGAGCGATGATACCGTTGGCTCCGCCAGCGGGCGAAATGGCATCGACGATACTGGCACTCACCGCCACAATCAGCGCGCCAACCAAAGCGTACACAAACACCATGCGGCTATCTTTTACTTTTCCTTCATCGCCGCTTTCGGCGATCATGGTAAAGGCGGCAATCAGCAAAATAATTACAGCCACAGCCACAAAGCCCACACGGGCGGCAGGTACAATGGTGTTCAAAATCAAGCCCGATAGGCCTACAGCGCCACCGCCTGCGCAGTTGGTACCAAGCACACCACACACCGGGGCCAAACCTTCGGCCATAATTGTGTTCGAGAAACCAAAAACTGTACGCGGTATCACAAGGCTCAGTGTGCCAGTGAGTATGGCTAGATATGTACGTAGAGACATCAAAACAGTATATCACACTTTCTTGGCCTTGAGGAGAGGTTTTTGTTGACTAAAACTTGAGAAAATACTGGTAATTTAAGTGCCTACTTCTACACTATGCACCTATGCACATCACTTCTGCTCCTGCCCCCATTACCATTTCGACTTCGGTCGAAGGTCGCGTCTATAGTCTATTTGCTCTAGCTATGGGTGTTACTGCTCTGGGAGTGTACGTTGGTATGCAGTTTGCCGCGGTGCTGTTTCCATTCCGCTTCATCCTACTTATCGCCCAATTGGCGATCGTCTTTACGAGCCAGTGGTGGGCACAGCGCTCGCCGCTCAATATGATTCTCTTTGTGGCTTTTCCGCTTAGCACAGGTATTACAGTGGCTCCGTATTTACTGCATGTTACCACTGCTTACAGTAATGGCTTTGCCATTGTGCTCAATGCTTTGGCGGCTACTACCTGCATGGCAGCAGCAGCGGCTGTGTTTGCGCGCACCACCCGGTGGAATCTAGATGCCCTCTCTCGTCCTTTGGTATTAGCTCTCCTAGGTTTACTGGGGCTCATGGTGTTACAGGTGTTCATTCCAGGGCTTAGGACGCAGTTTATGGAACTACTCATCTCGGGAGCGGGCGTAGTGCTCTTTGCTGTGTATACCTCCGTAAGTATTCAGCGGATCCAAAACCTTAGCCGTTTTGGCGCCAGTCCGTTTTTACTGGCTCTATCGCTCTATCTCGATATTTACAACTTATTCCTATTTGTCTTGCGTTTCATGCTCACGCTCTCGGGCCAGCGCCGGGAGTAGGGTGTCATCATTTTAAGAGTGCTTCTGCTTTACATTGAGCCGTTTTATCGTTACCCTGGCGCTGATTTCCCTTTTTTTCCATGGGTAAGAGACCTACCCCCAAAAAACGTAAAGCCAAGTCAGCTGGGCGCACTCAACACAGCATCTATCTCCAAAAAGAGGTTCGCCGTTTGCGTGGCCTCCAAAACTCGCCTTACGCTGCTCCAGCTGAGCCAAAGAACAAGGCCGAAAAGAAGCTGAGCCGCATTACGCGCGTAAAGGCCTAAGCCCTCTATGGCACGCCGTCGTCACGTATCGCGCATTGTGGTTATGCAGGCTCTCTTTGAGCGCGAGAAGCACCCGGGTTGTTCGCCTATGGAAGCCGTGCTCCGTAATGCTGCCGATATTGGCGAATACGATGCCGATTACGCTAAAGAAGTCTTAACGGGTGTGCTTGCAACTGAAGATGACCTCAAAAAAGCCGTTCAGGATAAAGCTCCTGAATGGCCGCTTGAGCGTATGGATCCCATTTCGCGCTGTTTGCTCTTGGTGGGTGCCTACGAAATTCTACATAAGTCCGATGTGCCCGCCGCTGTAGTGATGAACGAAGCGATCGAGATTGCTAAAGAGTATGGCACCGAAGAGAGTGGTAAATTTGTGAATGGAGTGCTCAATGCGTTGGCCAAAGCAAAGAAGTAAATCATATCTCACATTTTTTTCAACGACTAACAGACTCAACTGTTTGTTACTTTCTTGTCTACTAGACAAGGTGGCTCTGCCATTTCTTTTGAGCGACCAAAAGAAATGGCCAAAGAAAAGTCGCCGAAAATGACAAAACTCGGTCAGGGCCTGCACTTCGTGTCATCTCTCATCTCGGCACAGTATTTGTTCTACTACTCAATTTAGCGCTCCTCGAGCATGTAATTTTCGGTGAGATCTAAAGAAGCACAGACCTGGGTGGTACCGCCGCCACAGGGGGTGATGGGGAAGGCCCTACTTAGCGCATTTCGCGCTGTCGAACTGACGATGCCGAAGCCTTGGAGGCATCGGCAGTGAGATCCAGGGCCGGGCGGAGTGGGTGTTGGCGGCGGAGCGTTTTCTTTCTCCCTTTCTT
>CAZLUF010000146.1:0-2965 GCA_964562645.1 uncultured Candidatus Peribacteria bacterium | reverse complement strand
GATCTCCCCAAAATTATTGAGATCGCCCATAAAGCTGGTGCACTCGTACTGGTAGATGCGGCCCAATGGGTAGCGCACCACCCCACCGATGTCCAAACCTGGGATTGTGATTTTTTGGCTTTCTCTGGGCATAAAGTATACGGCCCTATGGGCATTGGCGTACTCTACGGCAAACGTGAATTACTGGAAAACATGCCCCCATTTTTAGGTGGCGGCAGTATGGTACAAACAGTGACCGAGCAAGGCTTTACCGCGGCCGATATTCCTCAGAAATTCGAAGCCGGCACCCCAGCCGTGGCCGATGCCATTGGTTTAGCAGCCGCCCTAAAGTGGCTCCTGCAGTCCCCATGGGACGCTATTCAGACACACGAGCAAGAGCTCATGTGTGCCGCGCTCAAGGCACTCCGAGGCGTTCCAGGCCTAACGATCTTAGGGCCAGCTCAGGCCGAACGTGTCTCGAGCGTGATCAGTTTTACCACTCAAAACGTGCACCCGCATGACCTGACCGATGCACTAGGTAAACAAGGTATTTGCCTGCGAGCTGGTCACCACTGTGCTGCTCCGCTACATACGCGTTTAGGCCTTACCGCCTCCAGCCGCTTATCGTTTGGTATCTATAATACAACTCAAGAAGTCGAGATGTTCTCCGTGGCACTACAACAATTACTGAAAGAGTAATTATTTTTCGAACTCAATACGCGAATTGGCATCTACCCTCAGGCTTGTATGCAAGCGGTGTAACAGAACCTTGCTAAGCGCTCTTGGAAAAAGCTTGCCTTCAACTTCTCCTGCCACATCTGGCAGAGCGGAAATTTCGCCTGCCTTGGCCGAAATCTCTTCTAAAATTCTCGTACCCTCACGCACTGGAATATCCTGCCTAGCACGCAATAAATCTAATCTTTCCTGCATCCACACATATGTCTGCAAACGAGCCATACCCGTTTCGAGCAATGGTCGCCAGGCATGGTTGTTAGCCAGGTTACCTAACGCTCTTGCAAACGATTCTGCATAGCTAGTCACCCTTTCAGCCTTATTCCACTCTTGAACGGCTAAGGATAAAAACCCATTACATTGACCAGCTACCAATTCAGGATTACCCAATTGGGCTGTATTTGAGAGATCTCCCAATTCATCAGAGCTGGCAATGGTATCGGGATCAAAAGGGGTCATAGTGGAGATGAGACAAATAATTTTCTATAGATACCTACACAGATTGTGTAAGTAAATTTGCGTCTTTCATGGCTTGTGCACGTTCGCCTGCCGACCGCTGTGTGAGCGAAAAGAGTGCTCGCTGTACAGGATCCAGTGATCGTGACCACGCCGACTTTTGCTCCTTTTTACGCGCCGATTCTACGTCGCCGGCCGCATCCATCATGGAACCAGCTATTCCATATACCTCTGCCTGATACGACTGCAGCGGTACCGATTTTGGCGGACCGAATTCCGGTGCATCCGAAGAGTGCATTAAGCCATCGGCCAAGCAAGCCGATCCCCAAGAAAAAGTAGGTGGAATCACAAAACCTGTGAGCGCCTTGTACATGCGCTGAAGCTCTATTTCGGAGACCTCGGTATTCTTGGGGAAAATTCTGGCACAGCGCTCGGGATTGAGCTTGAACAAACTACCGTATTTGGGATCAGTTGGAAGCTCCCAGAGTGCCGCGGCAGCTTGGGCAAAGGCACCTTCTAAAACCGGCAACTGCAACTCCTCACCATCGGTAGTATGACCAACAAAATAAAATTCGTCACCGTTACCATCGGTTGCAAATTCAATTTCGATATTCCTAGCCTTTAATGCAGACATAGATTTGCCAGTAAGCAACTCTAAGGCAATTCGACCAAGATATGCATTACCTCCAGCGTGACCAAACGCATCATTCACGAGCTTAAGAGCATTGCCATCTACACGACCCAAGCGCACGCTGCGCGGCTCGCGGTCGCCTGTGATGATCTGATCGATATACGTCGCGGCATGCGCCATCACCATGCGACGGTACGGTATTTCCACGCGCGTCTCGGCATCTTCGGTTAAAAACCGCTGATCGCGCGTTTCGCGTGTAGTGGCCTGCACGGCACTCGTACACTGAGTGACCCAACGCTCCATGCTGGCATGCAGCGTTGAATCCGTTACCTTTTGCATTGAGGCTCGAATCTCGGCTGCCATGGTACGTAAATTCCGTACCGAGGTTGGTCGCTCATGGAACTCAATCGGCCCATTCTGCCCCTCTAAGGCTTTGACTCGCTTGCGACGCATATCATTGATAAACCAATCGAATAATTTCTCTTGGTCTTCAGGTGTGCCTAAAGCGGTAAGGTTTTCATTCATAATTTGATTATAAAATATAATTCAAAAAAAGCAATTATTATCGCATGAGAGAATAGCACGAAGAACGCTACATTCCAGAGCACATGGATTTATACGCCGAAAACATCTTGGAGCACTTCCGAAACCCACAGCATAAAGTGGCTTTAGTAAGCCCAGATGTCACCCACGAAGAGATCAACGTGAGCTGCGGTGATAAGGTGACAGTTATGCTCAAAATTGCCAATGGCGCCATTACCGAGATTGGTTGGCAGGGGGAAGGCTGTGCTATTAGCCAAGCTGGCATGTCACTTTTGAGCGAAGGGTTGCCAGGTATGAGCCTGGAGGAAGTAGTTACATTGGCCCGTAGCGACATAGATGCCCTACTTGGGGTACCAGTAGGCGCCCGGCGCTTTAAATGTGCTCTGCTTTGTATACATGCGGTTAAAAACGCCTGCCGGATCTACCAAAAGCTGCCCCCTCAAAGCTGGCTCGATACCGTGGGCGTAGCCTAAAAGAGATCCAAAAGAGAAAATGATATTCCCAAACGCCCAGGAATTCCTTAGGATGCCCCAGCGTCGACAGACAGATGTACAGCACCGAGAACACATAAGCCGTTGTAGCTCAGTGGTAGAGCACGTCCATGGTAAGGACGGGGTCACGGGT
>CAZLUF010000145.1:0-2980 GCA_964562645.1 uncultured Candidatus Peribacteria bacterium | reverse complement strand
TCTTGAATATTCATAACGCAGTAGAGCACTAGTCCACTTAGCAAAACTCCGCGATGGTTTTTCATTGCCCCAAACCCAAGCACGCCGGCAATTGCCAACTGACGAACCGCCCACATTTGTGCCAAAAACGAAACCTCGGGCACAGTAAAATTTGTATTGGGGATGAATGTGGCCGGGCTGATATAGAGACTCAGTGCTACAAACGTACCTAGTGCAGCAATAAGACCGCTGATGATTCGGAGGATCTTCATACAGTGAGCATACTCGATCATCAAAAAATGTCACCCCTCGCCTCAGCTCAGGGTGACATTTTGGAATCTACGTTATTTCCTCAATTACCGACGTGGTGGGAAAGGCCGACCGCCGCCGTGACCAGTACGAGGACCACTATGACGCGGAGCTGGTGGCACAAAGCCTTCTGGTGGAGGTGTGGTCTGACGGAGAGACAAACGGGTCTTGCCTTCCATGGCATCAAACTCGATACATTTGACCTGCAAAGCCTGACCAACCTTTACCACATCTTCAACACGCTCGGTACGAACCCACTGGAGCTCGCTAATGTGGACCATGCCATCTTTACCAGGCAAGAACTCCACAATGGCACCTACGCCATCGATGATGCGGGTGACCTTACCATCGTAAATCTTACCTACTTCTGGCTTGGAAACGATCCCCATAATCCACTCCTTAGCCTTTTGCATCATGTCGCCGTTCTTGGCGGTTACGAATACGAGGCCGCTATCTTCGATATCGATTTCGACTCCCAGTTCACCCGTGATCTTCTGGATGGTTTCGCCACCCTTACCAATCACCAAGCGAATATCGTTTGGATCAATCGTGATAGTTTCGATACGTGGAGCGTATGGACTGAGCTCGTGGCGTGGCTCGGCGATCGAAGCGAGCATAACGCTGAGTACCTCGCCGCGACCCTTACGAGCGCGCTCGAGAGCTTCGGCAAAGACGGAATCTGGCAAACCCTTAATTTTAATATCCATCTGAATAGCGGTGACACCCTTTTCGGTGCCACCGACTTTAAAGTCCATGTCGCCACCAAAGTCTTCTTCGTCTTGGAGATCGGTGAGGATGATGTACTTACCGGCAGCCTCATCGGAAATGAGACCGAGAGCAATAGCCGAAACAGGCGTGGAGATTGGCACACCTGCAGCCATAAGCGCGAGCGTGGAACCACATGTGGCAGCCATGGAACTACTACCGTTGCTTCCCAAAATTTCGGTAACGGTACGGATGGTGTATGGGAAGGTCGCCTCGGGTGGCAGCACTGGCATAAGAGCCTTTTGGGCCAAATTCCCGTGACCGATTTCGCGGTTACCAACCATCAAACGGTTACTGGTTTCGCCAACGGAGAACGGAGGGAAGTTATAGTGGTGCATGTAACGGAGCTTAAATTCTCCTTCCATACCTTCCACAATCTGCTTGTCGCCAGGGGCACCGAGTGTGCAAGTAGTAAGACCCTGTGTTTCACCGCGCTCAAAGAGTGCCGAACCGTGCACGCGCTTGGGCAGAATATCTACCATAGCGGAGAGTGGGCGAATTTCATCGATCTTGCGGCTGCTCATACGGATACCCTCTTCCAAAATCAAACGACGCATCTCGGCCTTTACGATTTTATCGATGAACTGACGGCCGTAGCTCAAGAGCTTAGTATAGTCCTCCTCTGGCATACCAGCGGACTCATACTTTTGCTTGAGCATGGTTTCCGATTCCTCCATCAAACGAGAGAAGATGGCACGGCGCACATTTTTTGGATGATGCGTTTTGATGGCAGCCGTAATCTCGGGGAGAGCCCAAGCCTTGAGGTAATCGTAAGCCTCTTGGTGCATGTATGGATCTTCGACCACGAACTTGGTCTTACCAATCTGCTGCTGAATATCGGCAAAGAAGCGAGCGATCTTTTGTGCCCACTTTTTACCGAACTCAATAGCGCGGACAATCTCGGCTTCAGGCAATTGGTTAGCCCCAGCTTCGATCATCACCACGCGATCAAGTGAAGCGGTGAGGAACAAATCTAAATCGCTCTTTTCGCGGGCTTCGCGAGTGGGGTTTAACACCAACTCACCACCAATCATACCAACACGCACGGAGCCGAGCGGGCCATCACAAGGACAATCGGAAAGAGCTACAGCCAAGGCAGCGGCGTTAGCCGAAGCAATGTCGTGCTCGTTTTCGAAATCGTAACTGAGTGGTGTGCAGAACACCTGGATATCGCGATGCAAGTGCTTTGGAAACATAGGGCGTAGACCACGATCGATCACGCGGGCTAAGAGGACGAAGTCGTCACTTGGGCGACCTTCGCGCTTACGGAAGCGGCTACCACCAATGTGTCCACCGGCGTAATACTTTTCTTGGTACACTACCTGGAGTGGCAAGAAATCCACGCCTACGCGGGCGGTGGAACTAATGGTGCAGTTACCCATACAGACGGTATCACCCATCTGACAGATCACTGAGGCACCTGCCTGCGAGGCAATGGCGCCAGTTTTAACAATGAGCGTGGTGCTACCAAGCTCTAACGAATATTCATGCTGCTGCGTGAGCATAGTTATAGGGGGAAAATATCCCCTACGCAGAGTTACCCTTGTTTCCGGGTGTGGTTCACATGCGAAGATCGACATATCGACACTCGAACGTAAACCAGATCCGCCCAAAAAATGGGCTGGGAATCAAGGAGAGTTGCGGAGGGGAAAAGAACTACCTCTATTCTACCTGTAAACATGCCAAAAGTACCTTGCCTGTGATTGACAAAGATTGGAATTATGAAGTGTTGTAGATCGAACAATAGAGAGATTTACTGTAAATCTTTCTCATTTTTTTTGAGTGACTCAAAGTATTTGGCTGTTTGTTACTTTCTTGTCTACCAGACAAGGAGGCTCTGCCATTTCTTTTGAGCGACCAAAAGAAATGGCTAAAGAAAAGTCGCCGAAAATGACAAAACTCGGTGAATACCTGTTCTTCGTTATTA
>CAZLUF010000144.1:0-3022 GCA_964562645.1 uncultured Candidatus Peribacteria bacterium | reverse complement strand
TATCGCGATTTCAGCGGACAAAAATTCCCCTTTGCCAGTCGCAGTACTCTTACGTTTTTTGGCAATGCTCAGCGCAAGTATTTACTGGTGACGCGTAACGACGACCATCGGGCCAATCGTATGCTCGAATCCTTCATGCTTTTACCCTAAGGCTCAGTCTACCCACAGGAGCATGCTCTTGAGGTAATCGACCTCTGGGTGGAACAAGTTAACGGGGTGATCAAAGGCCTGACGATGGCGTTGCAGAATGCGTACGTTGCGACGAGCTTGTCGTGCCGCATGGAACGCAATGGTCTGGAACAACACAGGATCAATTTGGTACGAGCACGAACAGGTGAGCAGTAAGCTCCCCGGAGGTAAGATCTCCATGGCTGATCGATTGAGATCGGTGTATGCCTTTTTAGCAGGCTCCAGGTCTTGGCTGCGCTTGGCAAAAGCAGGTGGATCTAAGATGATAAAGTTATAAGGGCGGGGGAGTGGGCGCCGACGCAAAAATGCAAAAACATCTTCGCTGTAACTACTAAAGCGATCCACTTGGCCGCTGTTCATGGCTACGTGTTCCTTGGCCCGCTGTAGAGCCACAGCATCGTAATCCACAGCATCTACCGCTTCGGCTCCACCTAGCAGTGCCGAGGCCGAAAAGCCGCCAATATAACTACAGCAATCGAGGACTGTTCTACCCTTAGCCAAAGATCTCACCATGGAGCGCATATCGCGCTGGTCTAAAAACAGGCCGGTCTTCTGGCTGCCTTCTAAGCCAATTTTCAAACGTAGCCCGCGTTCACGGATTTCAATGACCGATTCAGCTTTGCCGCGTAGCCATCCCTCTACAGTATCTAGGCCTTCTTTCTTACGAGAGGCGCCGCCGGATTTTTCAAAAATAGCGCGAGGGGCACATAGCTTCATGAGTAAATCGGCAATCCAGTCGCGTAGGCGATCCATACCGTAGGTGGTAAATTGCACCACCAGCACATCGGCGTATTGATCAACAATTAAACCGGGGAGCGAATCGCCCTCCGCATTTACTAAGCGTACGGCGTTGGTGTCTTCTTCAGCAAAGAACTGCCGACGTATGGCTATCGCTTTTTCAATGGCTTGCTCAATGTCATCTTGGTTAATGCTGTCTTTTAACTGGCGCGGCCACAAGTGCAGGCATCGCGGTCGACCAGGGCATAGCACAAAAATTCATTGCGGCTGCTCCCCACTGCCAGAATCGATCCATTTGGACAATCGGGAAACGTGGCCACGGCACTCTTAAACACAGCGTGGTGCTTATTACGAATGTGGACTTCTTTGCCTGCTTGTAGGCGGAGGATTGGAAACGTACTCATGCCTCTACCCTAACAGATTTTTATCCGCGATGCAGCCTGAGGTGTTTTTGTAGTACGGCAACCGAATTCACTAGGTCATCTTGGTCTACCAATAGGGTGATTTCGCCTGTGCTCTGCGACAAATACCGTACAGAGATCTTTTGGTGATCGAGCTCGCGCACCACCGATTGAGCCAAGAGTGGATCGCTTACATATTCGGCACAATGGAGCGAAATGGCCGAAAGGCCACTTGTGCAACGACTCGGTTTTTGCAGTGCGCGGTGCTGCATAATGGCCTCAGCTTCGTCTTGGCCCACAATCAAATCAATTGCCCACATGCCACGAATAACATTAGAAGCCGGGTTGAGGGTTGGCAGAAGTTTTTCAATAGCGTCGCGCTCGCGTGTTTGATTGGTATAGCTGAGTAGTACCATATCCGATTCACTCTGGATATTCTGAAGTTGGTAGGCCATGACCTCAGACGAATTCGATACCGCCTGGCGGATATTCTTGCGGGGCTTTGTTTGCAGGCGACGCATGGCCATGGAAATGGCTGCAATAGACACCGATTTACGACACTGTTTTTCGATTGTAGGCTGAATCTCGCGTGCATACGCACTAATATTCAGTAAATCATGGTTAAGGGCCTCTTCTAGTGCAGGTGAAGCAGCGAGGAGTTTGCGGATAATTTGAGGGACAGATGCCATATGTTCAATTTTTAACATATTCTTTTTGCCATCACAACTATTCAAACTAGCAAACTCAATCGCTTCTGGTCTTATCTAGCTTTTAGATAGTATAGAATCTTCATAGTCCTCAATCTTTAAGAAATCTCTTGTAGATGTACTGATGGTCGCTCAAAAGAGTGGTCTACCTGCACTACATCCTAAGAGTCTTTACTACTTGTCCTTCTTGATTAACCAGCGATCTTCCGCATCTGGTGCCGAAATGGTAAAACGATCTTTGTAGTCTTTTCCAATAAAGTATCGGGTACCGTTCGCAGTTGGCGCAGCAAGCGGGTCGCTTGGAACTTCGCTTAAATACTCGGCAAAAATACTCGAGAGATCCACCATACCCTTACAGCTTTTACTCTTAGGTTTGCAGATCTCGATAGTGTCATCGAGTGGTACGCTTTTTGGTAGCTTTTCTTTGGTATCCCGCTTCCAGCTATAAATGGCATTGGCTATGGTAGTCACATCGGTGCGGCGTTGCTCATTACGCAAGCGAGAGCGAGACTTATCTACAGGTTTTTGCGCTGTACCACTACGCAGCTGAGTTTGCAGTCGAGTAATAGTGCGAGCCTCGGCGAGACTCGCGGAACCGAGTAGTAAACACAGTGCAGTAATAGCCGATACAGAGCGAAAAACAGACTTCATACACTGATGGTGGGAGTGGTAACTGGGGTGGATTTTAAAATCTCTTTACTGTGCCAGTCGCGCAAATCATTTAGGAAAATGCCGACAATGCTGGCGAGCGGAATGGAGAGTAGTACACCCACAATTGGGTGGATGATTTCGGGAAAGCTAATGCCCACTAACATGGCAAAAATACTAGCTACCGGAGAAATATTGAGTGACCGTTGCATAATGAGCGGCACGATAAAGTTGTTCTCGAGCGCCTGAATAACGTAGTAGCAGAGGGCAACAAGCAACCCAAGCGATGTACCACCTTCGGCAGTGCCAATGATTACAGCAGGAATGGCCGAAAGAATA
>CAZLUF010000143.1:363-3077 GCA_964562645.1 uncultured Candidatus Peribacteria bacterium | reverse complement strand
GCCGCGCGGCTTGAGAAACTGAAACGTGAGCAGGAAGCGGCCAAGCTTGAACCACCATCGCCCGCACCTTGGTTGAACATCCACTGCAACGAAAATGCGAGCAGACTCAAATGACCCGCACTGTAGTAGAGGGGGATATCGCAAGTGGGATCGCGACGCTTCGTTAGAAAATAGGCAAAGGTAAAGGCCGAAAGCGGGCCACCTGGGTGGCCAGATTTATGTTTGCTTGGAGCCTGGATAATGATGTGCTTAATGATATCGTGAGCAATTCCATACGCTTTAGCGACATCTGCAGAGAGCTGCTCGGCCTCCTTTGGTCCAACCCAAGCGTACGCGCCTGGAGTTGCCGCTGCGGCAACGCGTTGCAGCGAAGCTGGAACTTCGGTAAATGGTTTTCCTACAAATTGATTGGCGGAGGGGCGAGAGGCTGTCATACGCCGAGTGTAGCTAACCCCAGTACAGACATCTACTGAATCACGAGCGCCTTACGCTCACCGCGGAAGATCTCTTCTTTTACTCCAGTCCAGTCGTGAATGGCATTGAGGAAGCGCAGTTTGTCGTACTCGTAATTGCGACCCCGACGCGTGCCTACATCGTGGGTAATAAAAGATTCTTCCGTGTAGCCTGTTAGCAAAACCATATGATACCAAGGGCCCTCGCCACTAAAGTAGGGGTTACCAAGTTCGCGACCAGCGAGCGGCACTATGACGAATTGGCCTTGATTCAAGGGTCGCTCTAAATCTTCTGCGCCGCGTACCGAAATTAGCTCTGAATCTAGCTTGTAGTAGTCTTTGGCAATGGCCTGCAGTTCTGCCACCGTAATATCTTCGCCATACTGATGAGCTCGCTCGTACTCTAGTAATTTTTGCAGGTGCTCTTCGGCTTCTTCGGGCGTTAGGGAATAAATGCCCTGCTTGGCGAGAAAAGCTAAAATCAGGCTCATTTCTTCGCACGTTTCTTCGTGCTCGGCATCCCAATTCGCAGTAGGAGCCTGGGGAGCAAAAGGGGCTTTGAGTAGTACACTGGGGCGGAGTTCTGCGGCCGAAGACTGAGATGACACTGAGCTTGCTACGCTACTCATGGGCAATTGTGTTTCTAGCGAAGATGAAGAAGTAGCTGCCTCCGGTTCCGGCACAACCGGTGTAGTTGCGTCACTACAGCCAGTAAGAAGAGCTAGAAGACCCAGCACGACAAAGGTTCTATTACACATACGGCCATAGTACTCGCAACGGAAAAAAGCACTAGAACTTTGCCGTAGGCGCGTCTACCTCTAGACTGCAAGCGATCTTCCCCCGCACCTATGAAACTTTTTCTCGATACTGCCAATGTGGCTCACGTGGCCGAAGTCGCCAGCTGGGGCGTGCTCGATGGCGTGACCACAAACCCCACCCTCATCGCCAAAGAGGGTAATGACTTTAAAGAAACCGTCCTCCAAATGTGCAAGTACGCACCCAATGTTTCGGCTCAGGTAACGGCCCAAGATGCCGCCGGTATGGTGGAGCAGGGTATGGAGTACGCCAAGTGGCACAAACATGTAGTAGTAAAAGTTCCCATGACAATCGATGGCCTCAAGGCGTTGCACCGTTTTAAGTCCGAGGGGATTCGCACCAACTGCACGCTAGTCTTTTCTGTCACTCAAGCCATTTTAGCCGCTAAAGCCGGTGCCAGCATGATTAGCCCTTTTATTGGTCGCTTCGACGATGCAGCCGAAGACGGCCTTGGTCTCATTGCCGAAATTATGCAGGCTTGGCAGCACTATAAGTTTGAAACCGAAGTCTTGGTGGCTTCTACTCGTAGCCCCCGCCACATTGCCGAAGCAGCCATGCTTGGCGCTCACATCTGCACTATTCCATTTGATGTTTTCAAAAAAATGCCCATTCATCCGTTAACCGATAGTGGACTCAAGCGGTTCCAGGAAGACTGGGCGAAAGTTACTCCTCTCCATTAATTATTATGGCCGATATTGCTGTTTTAGGTTTAGCCGTTATGGGAGCCAATTTGGCTCGTAACTTCGCCTCGCGCGGGCACCGAGTTTTTCTGTATAACCGCAGCTGGGAACGAACCCAGGTACTATTAGATGCCCACGGCCAAGAGGGCAATTTTGTACCAGCCAAAACACTTACTGAGCTCGTAGCAGCCATGCCAACTCCGCGTGTGCTCTTACTTATGGTTAAAGCCGGTCCAGCCGTCGATGAGTTAATTTCCGAACTTATTCCACACCTGGCTCCAGGCGATACACTCATTGATGGCGGTAACAGCTTTTACCGAGATTCAGAACGCCGAGTTAAGACTCTAGCTGAGCACAACATGCACTTTATTGGCATGGGTGTCAGTGGTGGCGAAGAGGGCGCCCTTAAAGGCCCAAGCATGATGCCGGGTGGCAGCCCAGAGGCACTCAAAATGCATATGCCACTCCTTGCCAGTGCCGCAGCCGCCGATGGACTTGGTGGTACCTGTATTGCACCCATTGGACCTAGTGGCTCCGGTCACTTTGTAAAAATGGTTCATAATGGCATTGAATACGGCATTATGCAGTTGATCTGTGAGATCTACGATGTGCTACATCGCCATGGTGGCCTGAGTAACGCAGAAATTTCAAACATTTTTAGCCAGTGGAGTCAGCAGGGAATCTTAAAATCGTTCCTCATCGAAATTACTGCCACCGTCCTAAAAAAGAAGGATGATGTAACTGGTAAAGACTTAGTAGACTTGGT
>CAZLUF010000143.1:0-353 GCA_964562645.1 uncultured Candidatus Peribacteria bacterium | reverse complement strand
ACAGAAAGGTACAGGTAAATGGACCACCGATGCCGCCTTAGGTTATGGCGTAGCCGTCCCCACTATTACCGCTGCCGTAGATGCGCGCATTATCAGTGGCGACTGGGCCAAAAGACAGACCATGTCAGAGATTGCTACTACTCCCTTAAGCGCATTTGAGAAAGGTACACTCGTGCAGTACTGCAAGTCGGCCCTAGAACTTGCCACCATGTGCAGTTACACCCAAGGCTTTCAACTCATTTTGCAAGCCAGCACTGTGGAAAACTGGAATGTGAACTTAGCAGAAGTCGCCAGAGTATGGCGAAGTGGCTGCATCATTCGCTCGGAGTTTTTACAAAAGTACCAAGAGAGTT
>CAZLUF010000142.1:0-3123 GCA_964562645.1 uncultured Candidatus Peribacteria bacterium | reverse complement strand
TTGGTGAGCTTCTTTGGTTACTTTCTTGTCTGGTAGACAAGAAAGTGACAAACAGCCAACACTTTTGAGTATACAAAAACTGGATCCTCAAAAATTAGTCATTTTCCGTCCTCAACTGAAATCAGAAAATCTCCGAAGCCGCCTCGGCTAAATTGACCATTGATTCAGCAGGTCCCTTTTTATCGGCGGGAGTCTCTTGATCAAGCACGCATTGAATACGTACGGGTTGTTTAAAAATCTCGGTGAGAATTTCTTCGATACCACGAGCGGCATCGACCTGAGCCACTTTGTCGCGGTGAAAAGCCGAGGGGAAACACAGGAAGATGTTTCGTCCTTCCACGTGCGAAACGCGTCCATTTTTGAGCGACATGCGTACAGCTGGAGGCTTGGTTTTTTTGAGGACATCAAGCCAGTGTTCGCGCACTACTTCTACGGCAAAGGCAGGTGCTTCGATAGTGGCTGCGGGTGTGGGAGCTACTTTTGTCTCGGAAATTGGTGCAGGTTTAGTCGCCTCGGGAGCACGTACTATGGGAGTAGGCTTACTGCTGGCAATGGGCATGGCAATGGGCTTACTCGCTGCGGGGGAAGTAGTGCTCGCAGTACTCATGGGGCTAACGAGCTCAAGGAGGCGAGTTTCTATGACTAATCCTGGCAGAGGAGCGACCCGTAGTTCGCGTAGAGCCAACGAGATTTGTTGAATGCACTGGCGGGTGTGATCTAAGTTTTTTTGAGCTTTGGCTTCGGCAAATAATTGCTCGCGGAGCACGCCCAGCATGCGTCGCAGTGTAATTTCGGCACTGATACCATTGCTCTCCATACTTGCCACGATTTCTAAAATACCCGAGCTCTCTTTTTCGGTAATGGCCTGGAGTAATTTTTCGGCATACACCGTAACATCATCACCCGTGCGCTCCGCCACGGCTTCGATGGTAATCCGAGGGAGTGAACTCAATTGTTCTAAGAGCGAGAGGGCGTCTCGCATGCCACCTTGTGCGTAGTGTGCAATTGCGCGCAGTGCAGGCCGATCAACGGCCAGTTTTTCCTGATCGGCAACGTTCTGTAGGCAACGAACAATGTCTTCGTCGCCAATGGGGTGGAACGCAAAGCGTTGGCAGCGCGATTGGATCGTAGGCGGGACTTTCTGTGGCTCGGTTGTGGCTAAAATAAAGTAGGCGTAAGCAGGTGGTTCTTCCAAGGTTTTGAGCAAGGCGTTAAAAGCCTCGCGCGTGAGCATGTGTACCTCATCGATGATGTATACCTTGGCGGCGGCAAGCACTGGTGAAAATTGAATTTTTTCGATGAGGAGACGAATGTCATCGATACCGCGGTTGCTGGCAGCATCGATTTCGACCAGATCAACTAGCGTGCCTTCGTCTAGCTCACGCGACACAGTCGTTTTTTGTGCAGTATCAGTAATACCTTGTAGTAAGACGGACTTAGCTAAAATACGTGCCAAAGATGTTTTGCCAGTACCGCGCGGCCCAGAGAAGAGATACGCATGACCTACGCGATTATGCTCTACGGCACCTTCCAAAGTTGTAACGATATGTTCCTGGCCAATGACTTCGGCGAAGTTGCGGGGCCGGTAGGTGCGGTAGAGCGACATAGAGATAGATTATAGATAAAAGATACAAGACAAAAGATAATCGCTTGGGAAAGCGCTCTTAGGCAGATCACATCTATTGCTCAATATTCTTTATTATTTCTTAATTTCTGCTGCTACACTCTGTTCATATGCGCAAAACTACTGCTCTCCTCTTTACTTCGGTATTACTACTCTCCGCTTGTGGGGTAGATACCACTGGTCTTTCCGCTGAATCCACTCGTACTGCTGCAGGGAATCCTAGTTCCTCTGTGGTGGTCATGGAGTTTGCCGATCTCCAGTGTCCTGCCTGTAAAATTGCCTACGAGTCGCTCAAGAAGCCACTCCTCGAAAAGTATGGCAACCGTGTGCGGTTTGAGTTCCGTCATTTCCCACTTCAATCCATTCACCGCTATGCCTTGTCGTTGGCAGAGGCATCCGAATGCGCTGCTGATCAGGGTAAGTTTTGGGAGTTTATTGAGCAGGCCTATGCTAAGCAGTCGCAAACTACTTATATTGGCTCAGCTGTAGCCGAGGAGTTAAAGCTGGATATGGAGTTGTTTATGCGTTGCACAAAGTCGCACATTAAAAAGCCTACCATTCTCAGTGAGTACGATGCAGGTGTAAAAATGGAGGTACAAGGCACGCCAACGTTCTTTGTGAATGGCAAGAAGGTGCCCTCGACCATGGATGATCTTAGCAAGGCCATTGAGGCCGCCGAGCGAGCAGGAGCCGCTCAATTGTAATCGTTATTTGCTCAGTTGAGCGAATCCATAGATGCGCTTTAAGAGCGAGTCGTACAGTACTACTGTAATGTATCCGACTTGCTCTTTTTTTTGAGGTACTAGGTATGCCTGGGCTCCGTAGGCACTAGCCAATGGTCCAAGATCTATAGCTGTTGGGTCTGGGAATTCAGCGGTAGTGGGATCCATGACAGTAGTGAGATACACATGCAATTCAGGGCCAGGGTATGTCAGAAAATCTGCACCAAAGTACAGAGTATTACCTACTAGTGCCGCTTTGCCCAAAATATCCTCCTCAACTTTAGCAAAGGGGCCATTAGTGCCCGTGCGCAGGGTGGCTGTGGCTGCTTCGCGAGCCTTGAGAGCATTTTGTACTTCGTACTCAAGGCGTTTGCCTATACGGCCCTCGTTCCATTTAGGATCTTTGGTGGCAAGCAGGCTCGAAAGACGTTCGATTAAATCGGCATTGTGCTGCTCGGCCACCAGTGGGTTTGAGAGTGTAGCCTGAGCTGTGCCGCGGGTTGTAGCTTGGCAGGCACCCAGCGTGAGCGTACTGATAATGGCCAAACTGAAGAGTGGACGAATACGCATAGGGAATAGAGTGATGCAAAAGGGGGCTATTTTAGTTTAAAGAAACGCTTTGTGCAGCAGCAAATTCTTTGACATTCTGTACGCTGGCCATGCTGTAGAAAGAGGGGATCTGCGTAGCCGACATGGTTTGGGCCAGTGCGCGCTTGGCGCTCATATACTCTAGTACAGCTGGCCGACCATGCTGATGCCAGTTCAGTAGTTTATCGA
>CAZLUF010000141.1:1881-3136 GCA_964562645.1 uncultured Candidatus Peribacteria bacterium | reverse complement strand
TCCTAAAGCCGCCGATACTGGCCCCATTCAACTTGGTTTAATTGCACCACTTACCGGAGACATTGCCGCTATTGGCAAAGACATGCTGAACGGAACGCAGTATGCCGTCGATGCCATTAATGCCGCTGGCGGCATAAATGGCCGCACGGTGAAGTTAATTGCCGAAGATGGCAAATGCGCAGGTAACGAAGCTGCCAACGCCGCCCAAAAATTAGTAAATGTAGATCATGTTGTAGCCATTGTCGGTGGTCTCTGCAGCAGCGAAACACTGGCCGCCGCACCTATTGTCGAAGCTGGCCAAGTACCACTCGTATCGCCAGGCAGCAGCAGCCCCGATGTCACCAAAGCCGGAAAGTATGTCTATCGAAACTATCCCAGCGATGCTCTCAAAACCACAGCTATGGCCAAATATTTTGGCCAGAAAGATTGGAAAAAAGTTGCCATCATTAGTGAGAATACCGATTTTAACCAAAGCTTTCGCCAGGGGCTCAGTCGTGCTTTGCCAACCGACTCTGTGGCATTCGATGAAGTTGTAGAACCAGGCACAAAAGATTACCGAACTGTGCTCGGGCGCCTGAAAAATACCGAGTTCGATGTATTCTTTCCCAATGGTCAGAGCGACTCCACTATCGCCATGATGATTCAACAGTTCCGGCAGCTTGGATTCACTCAGCCCATGATTGCTCATGATGCAGCCGATTCGTTGACTATCGATACCGTAGCCCCCGAGGCCAGCCAAGGCTTTATGCTCATTAGCGTACCGACTTCCGGTGAAGGCACAGATTTCGAAAAAGAATTTATGGCCAAGTACGGTACCCCCAAGAGCTCCATTGCTTGGGCAGCCCAGAGTTACGACGCAGCGAATGTATTGATGGCTGCCATACGCTCGAACGGTACGGCTGGTGCCGATATCAAATCGGCACTCGATTCCATGCCAAGTTATACGGGCGTTGTAGGAAATTTTCACTTTGATAGTAATGGCGATGTCATCGGTATTCCCTACGCGCTCAAAGAACACCGCAACGGGAAAATTTCTAAGCTCGAGGAAATCACTGTGAACTAATTATCCCTACCCATGGGTCAACTCCTGGTGAACACCCTCATTGCCGGCTCACTGGCTGCACTCATCGCCAGTGGGCTCGGCATTGTGTATGGACTACTGAGAGTTTTTAATCTGGCCCTCGGCCAAACAGTACTCATTGGTGGTTACCTAGTGTGGTGGTTTCATCAGGGCATAGGCTGGCCACTATTACCT
>CAZLUF010000141.1:0-1871 GCA_964562645.1 uncultured Candidatus Peribacteria bacterium | reverse complement strand
ACCTAGTATTTTTGGTGGAGTGGGACTTGGTGCCATGCTCTCTTGGCTCACGTTCGATGTGTTCATGGCACCATTTGTAAAACATCACCAGTGGTTGCCACTCGTAACGACTATCGCCTTGAGCATGATGTTAGATGGAGCAATTCTCCTTATTTTCGGTGAACAGCCACACGCTATTGCCCCCGAGCTGCAACACATGCTTACACTGGGGACCGTCCATATTTCTCTTGCACAATGCACGCTTGTCATTGGCACACTGTGCATACTGGGTACCTGGGCATACATCTATACCTCCACCGCTTTTGGCCGCCAGCTCCGTGCCACGGCACAAGCTCAAGAAGTAGCCATGAGTCTGGGCATTCAGAGCCACACGCTGCAGCGTCTGCTTGTCATTATCAGTGGCGTGTTAGCCTGCCTGGGCGGGGTGTTTATTGGTATCGATCAAAACCTTACACCCACGCTCGCCTTTCATTTAACTATTAAGGCATATGCCGCCGTAATCGCAGGTGGACTTGGCAATATGTGGGGAACGGTTGTTTGCGCTTTTGCCATCGCTCTCATTGAACAATTAGCCGTAGGAACGCCGTGGTGGTTTGGCCACTACATTTCTAGTAGTTACCAGAGCATCGTGTCGTTGGTGGTAATCATCTTGTTCTTACTCTGGAAACCGCAGGGAATTTTTGCCACTGTCACCCGCACCACGTAACATGTTCAGTGCCCAATTTTTACTCCACCTGCTCGCCATAGCCGCCATGACTCTCATGCATGCGGCTGGCTACAATGTGGTATTTGGTCGAGCGAAAATATTGCATTTTGGACCTATTACTTCTTCGCTCATTGCCGCCTATAGCATCTACCTTACACTTCTAAAAACGGGGAGCTGGTGGCTCGCTGGCGCCGCAGGCTTAGTAAGCGTACTCCTGCTGGCTCTTTTGTTTGCCTGGCTCCATACCCGCCTGCCTGCCGATGCCTTTGGCGTTTTCTCCATTGCCATGCACGCGGCGACCCTCACGATCGTCCTCAACTGGAACGAACTCACGCGAGGCGCCCTTGGCCTGAGTGGCATACCTCGATTACCGAGCTTGCACACACCCGCCATGTTTGCCGCTGTAACACTACTCATCAGCGCCATTTGGCTCTCCATACTCTGGACTATCGATCGAGGAGCATTTGGCCGCAAATTACGCGCACTCGCTGAACACCCATGGTCTGCGGCTGCGCTTGGTATGTCGCCATTCCGTCTCCACTTACAAGCATTCGTACTAGCCGGCA
Source organism: uncultured Candidatus Peribacteria bacterium (assembly GCA_964562645.1). Classification (GTDB taxonomy): domain Bacteria; phylum Patescibacteriota; class Gracilibacteria; order Peribacterales; family Peribacteraceae; genus CAZLUF01. The sequence goes on along the minus strand of CAZLUF010000141.1, from coordinate 599 downwards.
TCGGCGCGTTTCTCAGTAGTCTCTTCTTCCAGCAGTATCTCTACCTCGTGCACCCCAGCGACTTTGCTTTTCTCTATGTCCCATTTTACGTCATGCTCATCATTACTGGCACACCCGGCAGCGTGGTGGGTGTTACCCTATCTACAGTTGGGCTCATACTCCTGCGCGAGACCATTCGTTTTTTGCCCATATCCGCGACGTTGGTAGGGCCCGTACGCCTGATCCTCTTTGGCTTGATATTGTTTTTGGCCGTTTGGTGGCGTCGCAATAGTCTCTTTCCTGTAAAAAGATCAATCTAGTGCAAACATGACAAAGGATAAAAGTAGGTCTTGATTAGTAAAAAAACTCTGTAGCCACCTGCCAAATTCGGCTATACTTGGGCGGTGAATCTCTCGCAACAAATCTACGGAGTAACCTTCGAGAATCCCACCGTTCTCGCCTCCGGCATTTTAGGTGTAACCGCCAGTAGTTGGCGAATGGTGGCTCAAAACGGTGCCGGTGGCGTGACGACCAAATCCATTTGGCCACGTGAACACAAAGGTCACCCCAACCCCACCATCATCAGCACCGAAAATTGGACGCTCAATGCCGTTGGCATT
>CAZLUF010000140.1:0-3144 GCA_964562645.1 uncultured Candidatus Peribacteria bacterium | reverse complement strand
ATACCTTCAAATTCACCCGAAAGGGCATCGTGGAACTCGTTCGATTCCTTTGCCTCCATAAAGACGGTGTATGGGTCGCCAACAGCCTGGACCAGGCCCTGAATAGCACCAGTCAGTAACTTATCAGTCTGGAGCTGGTTTGGATCCACATACTCATCTATTAACTTGTCCCACACCTTCCAAAAGAGATCCAACTTGACCTCCGAGCGTGGAGCTACGGCCACCGCACCCGAGTTAGTCTGTATCTGTAAATTAATACGACGCGAATTGTTCTGATGACTCTGCACAAAACGATCGTACTGCTGACCTAACACCATACCCACAAGGACACAGAGGATCGGTAGGCCAAAACGTTTTACCCACGTGGACACGCGTCTACTCTACAGCACCTTTTTTAGTCGGCCCAGAAAAAATTAGAGTTCTGCTCGCCGTAGAACTCAGGTTGCGTACAATGCAGGCATGCCCAAGTCCAAGCCTGCCCCACTCGCCATTCGCGCCGATATGCCGGTGGTCGAAGTGATTACGCTGTTGCCCGACTCCAAAACCATTTTGGCGGAGTACGGATTACACTGCTTTGATTGTGAGTTTGGGGCCAAGGAAACATTGGCTCAGGGCTGCCAAAGCCATGGTATGACGGATGATGATATTGGCGATTTGGTCGAGGATCTAAATACCTTGTTACACGAACAGCCTGCACGACCACAAACACTCATCATTACCGAAGCAGCTGCCAAGGCACTTGCCGATATTGCCCTGCAAGAGCAGAGACAAGACCAAGGACTGAGCGTCAGTATTGATACACACGGTGGCTTCTGCCTGGAATTCAGAACCGATCCATTGCCCGACGAAAAAACATTTACACAGCCAGCCGTACCGAGCTTGCGCGTGTTTGCCTCAACCATCACCCTACAACGCATTGGCGGTGCCACTATCGATTTCCGCGAAGAACGCTTTAAGCTCGATCTACCCGAAGATTCGACCAAATGCTGCCAAGGCACCGAGAAAGATTGCGGTTGTCATTCTGGCACAAAACAGTCGCCATGCGGCTGCAAGAGTCATTCACATTAAATCAACTCGATTCCCAGATGGCTTCGGATACACTATAAACCATGGTGCGTTTGCCAAGACCCCTGGAACAGCAACTGGAGCTCCTCTTCCCTGACCTGGAGGACCGAAACCGTTTTATAGCCGATGCCGTCACCCAAGCACTCACCAGCCAAGAAATTGTAGGTGACGAAACACCCCCCAGTGCCGTTGGTGGCACACTCCATCTTTTTACCGATGGCGGCTCGCGAGGTAACCCTGGCCTGGCAGCCATTGGTTGCGTACTAGAGGACCCTGCCCAGGGCACTACACTCGAGGAACATGGCGAAGTCATTGGCACCGAAACCAATAACGTTGCCGAGTACCGAGCCCTCATTGCCGGCTTAAAGCTCGCCCAAAAATTCCAGCCCAATCGCTTGGTGTGCCATCTGGATTCCGAACTGATCGTAAAACAAATGAATGGCGAATATCGTGTTAAAATGGTCACCTTACAACCATTGTTCGACGAAGTACGGCGCTTGGCTATGGAACTGCCAGATGTTATTTTCAAGCATATTCCAAGGCGTGATAACTACCGAGCTGATGCACTTGTGAATAAAGCTCTCGATGCCGCCGAGCGAAGAGGAGTGCGAGCCAACCCGATATCGCGACCAACATTTACCGAAAATCGCTGGTAAAGCGGCACTACATTTTTACTGAAGACTGCTACTATAGTCACGTGCTGCGCTTGTTTCGTGCTCTCACATTACTGGCTTGCCTAGGGATCAGTGGCGTTATAGCGATTCCCCAATCTTTTGCTGCCACTAAGTCCATTACCTATCGTTACCACCATCTGCTCTACACCATTAACCCCGATACCGAGCCAGATTGGAAACAGAATACCGAGGCCTGGACTTGGCAAGGGTTACCCGCGAAGCTCCCGCAATTTGCCCGCGTAGATGGCGACGATGTGCCTTCTGTGCCTGAGGGTTACGAGCGTACGGATCACAGCACCTGGAATACAGCAGCCATCGCCCGCTCCATTACCAATCGCATTGCTGCAAAATTTAATCGCCCAGCTGGGAATGTTATCATTTCGCGCGACGAAAAAGGCAAAATTGTCTTTGAGGGAGTTGGCCTGACGGGACGCTCTATTAATATCGATTCCGCTGTAGCCGCTACCATTGTGGCTCTGGAGACAAACACGAGTGATATATTTTTAGATGTCACCGAAACACAGCCAGCAATTACCGTAAACGACCCCACCCTCGTTGAACAAGGTATCCGCGAAGTAGTCACCGTGGGCGAATCTAATTTTGCCGGCTCACCACAGAACCGCCGCCAGAATATTGCCGTAGGCTTACGCAAGTTTAACGGCGCACTCATCGCTAAAGACGAAGTATTTTCTTTTGATACACTACTGGGTCCCGTAAACGGTGCGGCGGGCTACCTCAAAGAACTCGTCATTAAAGGGAACCGAACCGAGCCAGATTACGGCGGGGGGTTGTGCCAAGTGAGTTCCACGGCGTACCGCGGCGTATGGGAAGCTGGTTTTCCCATCTTACAGCGACGGAATCATAGCTATAACGTCAGCTATTACGGTCCACCAGGTACCGATGCCACGGTGTACCCACCAAACCCAGACATGAAGTTTAAAAACGATGGCCCTTCAGCCCTGCTTATACAGACTCATCGCGAAAATGATCGTGCCTACTTTATTTACTACGGCACGCACGATACGCGTAAAGCCATGGTGTGGGGGCCAATTATTCTAGGCACCACCCCGGCCCCACCAGACAAAACCGTCTACACCACCGATTTACCCCCTGGCCAAAAGCGTAAAGTGGGCGATCGTCACCCTGGTCTCACGGCTCTGTGGTTCCGCAGCGTGCGCCGCCCCGATGGCACCGAGCTCATTGAGCGCACTCTCTCTGTCTACGAAGCTCGCCCTCTCTTTTACGAAATCGGCGGAGCAGCTCCGGCCCCCACTGTCGCCCCAACCATCGATGTCAATACACCAGAAGCACCGCGTATTTTTTAGTACAGCTGCGGAGAGATCTCGGTAGATCGCAAAGCACTATTGGCATGTAATTGAATATGCTGTGCCACGCAGCGCTCTAA
>CAZLUF010000139.1:0-3295 GCA_964562645.1 uncultured Candidatus Peribacteria bacterium | reverse complement strand
GGTACGCTTGCCGTTACAACGGATATTCTGAGTGTCAGCACACCGCCCTCTGGCTACATTTTGACCGATGCCACCCTAAAAGTACGCGGTGCCACTTCTGCAGCCGTCGCCAAAGTGTTCGTAAACGGATACGAAGCTCAGCTCGATTCTACTAAGCGCACATTTGCTCAAGAGATTTCACCACCCGATGGTTTGGCCGAATTTGACGTTGTAGTCCAGGCGTTTGATCGTACAGGTGCGATTCTCGCCGATATTCGCCGAACAGTGAAACGCCAGATAGTAACCAGTACTGGTCCTGCTACTCCGACTATTACTTTCCCTGTCGCAGTAAATGGCAGCTTTACCACCAAAGACGAAGAACTCGTGATTCGTGGTACTTCTACCAAAGATGCCCAGAGTGTTTTTGTAAACGACTACAAATTGCAGCTCTTTGACCCAGCTAAGGGCACCTGGAGTTATTTGGCCAGTACGCGCTTAGGGAATATGAAAAAGGGCGAAAACGTGTTCGAAGTGTTTGTCGTGGATTCCGAGGGGCGCCGCAGTCAGCCAGCAAAAATAATTATCATCCAGGGCGAAGCTGCCAGCTCCACAACTACTAGTACCAGCAGTAAATCGAGCAGCCTAGCTCCACTCCCTACCAACGCCGCTTTAGAACCAGGCAGCCTGAGTGTCACCGGGCCATCGGCTGGACTCACCCACACCGAAACAGGCACCGGCTTCTTGCTCGAGGGTCGCACATCGGCCAAGACCAATACCATCTCGGTAAACGGCTACTCACTCCAGCTCTATAAGCCCGGCAAAACCACCTGGAACTACATTGCAGCTGCTGAATTCGGCAACCTCAAGGCTGGCACTAATACGTACAAGGTGGTGGCACGCAATAGCGAGAATCAGATTCTCGATAGTTTGACGTACACTGTGAGCTACGAGCCCAAACCATAAGCCACTCTTAACGCTTCGCTTCGATACCTGCACGTTTAAGTGCTGCAGCGAACGCTGCTGGCAAAGGAGCCAGGATACTATGCTCTTTTTGATCGTGAGGTGACACAAACTGCAATCTCCAAGCATGTAAACAAATAGTACCGACATCGAAACGCTCGCTTAAATGCAAGCTCCGCGGCATGTGATAGGTAGGATCGCCTAAGACCGGGTGACCAATGGCGTGCAAGTGCACACGGATCTGATGTGTGCGACCAGTGTGGAGATCGCACTCTACCAGCGATACATCTCCTGTTGATTCGACAATGCGATAGGTGGTTTGAGCCTCGCGCAGTTTAACCGCCCCCCGCACCGACATACGGGTGCGATTAGTGGTACTGCGGCCGATAGGCGAATCGATAGTGGCTTCGGTGAGTGGTGGTTGACCGGCCACCAGAGCCAAGTATGTTTTAGAGACCGTACGGTGCTCAAACTGCTGTTGTAATAATGCATGGCTGGCTTGATCTTTAGCGACGAGCAAACAACCGGTGGTATCTTTATCGAGCCGGTGCACCAGCGGCATTTGCATGGAGTAGGGGAGTGACCGCTCCGTAAAAAGGTGGGCAATGCCATGTAGCAGCGTGATATCACCCGGTTCCATGCCAGAACCAGGATGTACAACTAAACCCACTGGCTTATTTACCACCAGACAAGTGGGATCTTCGTACAGAACTTCTAAATGCAAATCGATAGGCTGAAAATCGGTACTGGGTAGCGGCAAATCTCCGGTAATCACCACTGCATCACCCACTTCTAAGGCGTAGGAGCATTTGCGGACAACTTTGCCGTTCACACGGACGATGCCCTGGGTAATGTAATCTTGCGCTTTGGCTCGGCTATGCGTAATTCCAGTAGTGGCGACAAAGCTATCGAGGCGACCGGCGGTAGTAACTGAGTAAGGGGTGTTTGACACAGGTACTACAGTAGCAGAGAATCCGCGCCCACTCTCGCTATTTCTTTATCCATGTTCGCTATTCCGCGAGAGTGGCCCTAATCAGCGGGTCCTTCCCGCTGCTACTATACCAGGCTATGCAGATTCGTCTGTATGGCCTGGGCTTTTTTGTTACACTACTGGCATGACTGATATTCAAGAACTCTTAACCCGGGGCGTAGAAGATGTCGTCCCCCGCGATCTGGCCGAAAAGAAACTCAAGAGCAATAAGCCAATTACGATCTACTTGGGTATTGATCCAACTGGTGCCAAGTTGCACTTGGGTCACTCGGTACCACTCCGAAAACTCAAAGCATTCGTCGATGCTGGCCATAACGTGATTTTTTTGATCGGGAATTACACAGCCATGATCGGCGACCCCACCGGGCGCGATACTATGCGTAGTGCCCTCACGCCGGAGCAAGTTCAGAGTAACTTTGAACGGTACAAAGAACAGGCTGGTAAGATCTTAGATTTTTCCAAAGTGGAGATTCGCTACAACCACGACTGGCTCAGCAAGTTGAGCTTCAAAGATATTTTGGAGCTAGCTGGACAATTTACGGTACAGCAAATGATTAGCCGCGATATGTTCCAAAAGCGCTTGGCTAAGGGTGATCCTCTGAGTCTCACCGAATTTTTTTACCCACTCATGCAGGGGTACGACTCGGTCGCTATGAATGTCGATGCCGAGATTGGCGGAAATGATCAGCTCTTTAATATGCTCGCTGGTCGCACATTGCTACAGAGCCTGAAGCAGAAGGAGAAGTTTGTACTCACCACCAAACTGATCGAAGGTACCGACGGCCGCAAAATGAGCAAAACGTACGATAACTGCATTTGGCTGGAGGACAGTGCCGAAGATATGTTCGGCAAAACACTCCGCGTGAAAGATGAACTCATTACCATTTACATGGAGTGCGTGACCGATCTCCCCATGAGCGATGTGCAAGCTACTCGCGAGGCATTGCTGGCTGGCGAGAACCCTAAGACATACAAAGTACAGCTAGCCAAAGCCATTGTGACCTTATACCACGGCCAAGCCGAGGCCGAGCGCGTGGCTACCGAGTTTGACCGCGTACACCGCGATGGGGGAGTGCCCGATACTATGCCCGAGGTAACAGGGGATAGCTCCATGCTCCTTGTAGATTTGCTCACCCAAGAAAAACTCGTAACGAGTAAGTCCGAGGCCCGCCGCTTGATCGAGCAAGGGGGGCTCAAGCTCAATGATGTCGCCATCACCGATCTGCACGCCAACCGTGAGGCCCTGGAAGCGGTGCTGAAAGATATTAGTGACCGAGGAATCAAGGAAATTTATTGCCTTGGTGACATTGTCGGCTACGGCCCTAACCCCAATGAGTGCGTTGACCTAGTCATCGCCAATTGTGC
>CAZLUF010000138.1:0-3379 GCA_964562645.1 uncultured Candidatus Peribacteria bacterium | reverse complement strand
GCTGGGATAGTTACATCGCCCACACGGTATTTAGGCAGGAGGGGATTTGGGGCCTCAAGATCATGCACTACGCCACGGTCGTACACGCGCAGTTTTTCGCTCGGTTCGATATCGTCGTATGTCATCATGGCCTTAGTGCCAGCCACAATGGTCTGACGTATTTTTACGGGGCTCAACCAACTCACATGAATGTGTGCCATCACCTGATCGCTAAATGTTAGATGTAAATGAGCCACCTCCACCTGTTTGCCATAGTGTTGCATGCCATGGGCGCATACTTCCTTCACCTGCGATAATGGCTTAATCTGGCTCAAAATTGTTAAATCATGCACGGCTAAATCCCAGAGCACATTGGTATCGGGTTGAATGATACCAAGGTTGATGCGAGTGGAATCGAAGTAGAGCAGTTCGCCAAGATCTCCGCGTTCGTAACGCTTTTTCATCTCCATGACCGAAGGCGCAAAGGCAAACGTGTGATCGACAAAAATATGGCGCTGGCGCTTGCTGGCCTCGGCAACTAGTGCTTCACCTTCGCGACTAGTGCCACAGAGAGGCTTTTCGATAAATACATGTTTATTGCTCTGTAGTGCTCCAAGCGCGAGTTCGCTATGGGTACTAGTGGGTGTGGCAATGAGCACGAGCTCAATAGTGGGATCGGTAAAAATAACAGCTGGATCTTCGATGAATTGCACGTGTGGATAACGACTTTTGCCCCACTCGCGTCGCTCGGCTTTGCGGTCGCATACATAAACCATATCGCAGGTTTTTTGGGCTGCAAAATTCCGGAGCAAGTTAGGGCCCCAGTATCCCAGGCCGATGAGGGCGGTACGCACCATAGGCTATCTCGTTAGGAAAACACCTACACTGTACACTACACTCAACCCCATGCGCATTGCCTACTGTACAAATGTGCGTTTACCCAGCGAACGAGCCCACGGACACCAAGTGGCGCATGTCTGCGATGCGTTGGCCCAATTGGGGCACGAGGTCCACGTGTTTTGTCCGTATCGCTTGGCGGCAATAGCCGAGAACTTTGCCACATATTATGGTGTCGATAAGACGATCCGTCTCCATACAGTTGGCACGTTTGATCCTATTGCAGCATGTTGGTTGCCTGGGGTGCTGGGTTTATGGGTGCTTAACGCACTCCTTGGGCATCAATTGTCAGCGGAATTAGCCCAGTTTCAACCTGATCTCTGTTATACCCGTAGCCCCGCACTTGTGCCGGCTTTGCTTACGTACGGGAAGCCAGTGATTGTAGAGTTACATCAATTACCGCGCTTCGGCCGGGCTCAATTCGTCAGGCAATGCAATCGATGCGCTGTAGTTGCCTGCCTTACCAGTGTGATGAAGCAAAAATTAGTGAGCTGGGGCGTAGAGAGTGATCGAATTCAAGTAGCACCTGATGCCGTAGATCTGCGTCGATTCGCAGATCTGCCAGATATCCAAAGTGCTCGTGCCACATTAGGTATAAAGACCTCACGCCTGGTGGTGGGTTATGTGGGCCGCCTTAAGACTTTAGGTCAGGAAAAAGGCGTGGGTATTTTGTTGCAGTCGCTTAAGCAACTACAGGCATCGCAGCAGTTTTTTGGCCTGATTGTCGGTGGTCCGGCAGCCGATTTAGCCGAGTATAAAACGCAGGCACAGGCTCTAGCACTTACGGAGAGCGATGTGCTCTTTACCGGTGAGGTGCCGGCAGATCGTGTGCCGCTGGCACTACAGGCGTGCGATATTTTGGCCATGCCTTTTCCCGATTTTCCGCACTACCGAGAGAATATGTCACCACTCAAAATGTTTGAGTATATGGCGGCTGGCAAGCCAATTATCACTTCGGATTTACCGACAATTCGTGATGTGCTGAGTGAAAAAAATGCCATTTTCTGTCTACCAGGTGAGGTCGCAAGCCTGGCTCACGCCTTGCGTACGGTTGTTCAAAATCCACAGATGGCTCAAGAGTGCGCCACAAATGCTTTTGAACTAGCCCAAGAGCACTCTTGGCTACAGCGCATGCGGCGCATCTTGAGTGAGTTTAAAGATTAAGCCGGTAGGCTTAGTAGTGCTTTTTTATAGGCATCTTCAGTTTTTTTGGCGATTATTGTCCACGGAAAGTGTGTACGCGCATATACAGCCGCAGCAGAGGTTTTCTTGTGTATCAGATCGCCTTGCGTCAGTGCCTCCGAAATTGCCAGTGCGAGCGAAGTGATGCGGCTAGATTCTATCTGCATGGGGGCATGGTAATCGCAGTGTTCAGTAGGAGTGATGCGCACGAGCCAGCCACGCTCTTCATTGGCACCGATCAGTTCGATCAAGCCGCCAACTCGACTGGCGACAATTGGCTTTTGAAGGGCCATGGCTTCTATGCAACTTAGGCTAGTAGATTCGGCAGTAGATGGAATAACTACCACATGTGCTTGGGAGTAGTAATCAATAATTTGCGCATGTGTGGCAGCACCAGCAAAAGTAATCATATCTGTCACGCCCAAAGTTTGTGCCAGAGCGACAAGATCATCTTTTAGTCGACCATCGCCTACAGCAATGTAATGCAGAGATGGGAATTTTTGGCGCAGTTCAGGTAGGGCAGCAATTAAATACTGGATCCCATTTTTGGGTACCAGGCGGCGAATAGTTACGAGTACAGGGTTGGTATTTGTGGGTGGTTGGAGGGGGCGAAACAGCTGGTCATCGTATCCGTTAGTTATAGGCACGATTTTTTTAGCAAAACCCAGGGCGCGTATGTCTACCGATAAATCTTCACTTGTTGAAATAATAACAGTGGCATTTTTTTGTGAAATGTAACGCATAATCCGCAACAGTATTTTTTGCCACCACTTCGCACCGGCCTGAGGTAGCAAACCGAGCCCGTGTTGAGTAATGATAAATGGTTTTCTTTGCAGTAAGGCCACTACTGCACTAATCGTGGCTAATCTATAGCTATAGTGCGAGTGGATAAGATCGACCAACTTAGCTTCGGACCACAGTTGTTTGGCAATAGGGAGTATTGATTTCCATCCGTGGTACGGTGTGCGGATAGTAACCCAGGGATCCGTATCGGTATTGGCATTATGTTCAGTAACGAACAAGCGTATGCCGTGGCCTAATTGATGTAATTCGCGAGCCAGGTAATACACGTGATACTCGCCTCCACCCATGCGTGGTAAATACGTGTCGCTAGTCATCAAGATACGCATTGTTTGAGTACACGGAAAATAGCATCAGCAGGGGAATCTACAGCATAAAGAGGCTTCCAGTGTATTGGGTTATGCAGCAGTGTGTTCAATGCCTCTGCGAGCCTTTTGGTATCAAAACCCACTAGTATGTTGCCACCACTGGTTAGTGTTTCTGGGCGTTCGGTGTTTTCGCGAAGCGTAAGGCACGGGAT
>CAZLUF010000137.1:0-3465 GCA_964562645.1 uncultured Candidatus Peribacteria bacterium | reverse complement strand
ATGGTTGCCCTTCTTTCCTTTGCGCTTTGCAATTTCTTTCTTACTGCAAATCATGCCTCCCCATGCGGCAATAAGCTCTAATTTCGCAATTGGCTTTATTGCAAAAATGCCATACCCATTGATTTCGGACTTTCTTGCGAGACACTTTTTCGACAAAAAAGAATAATTATGCATAATTACGATTTTGCATTATACAGAGTAAATGCTCTTATCCAAATGTAAAAATAATGATATAATATCCAGATGTATCCACGTTTTATGCAAAAGAATGCGGATGGAGCCCCACCAAGGGCAACTTTGGCGATTGTTTTCATTTTTTGTATTATTCTGGCTGCTTCATTTACCTTTTATTTACAAAAATACACAAAAGATCTTTTGCGCCAAAGATTAAATGGGGAACTTATTGGCATCGCAGCCACTGCTGCATTAAATTTTGAGGCAGATGAAATTGCCGAAATTAATAAAAATGGATTGTCTGCTGTTGGACAGAAAGTTTATAAAAAAAATGTTTTTAAATTGCAGAAAATACGCTCGTCAAATCCCTATGTGCATTATGCATATATTATTGCAAAAACAAATGATCCAAATTTAGTTCAATATGTAGTCGACGCTGATGCGATTACGCTTAATCCGGCTATAGATTTTAATGATGATGGTGAAATTAATGATGATGATGTTAGTGCTCCAGGAGAAATCTATGACGCTACCGATGTTCCAGTAATGCAAGGGCCAGCATTTATATCGCCTGTGGTTGATGATGAATTATCCGTTGATACTTGGGGTACTTTTCTTTCAGCGTATGCACCGATACGCGATGGTCAGGGGCGTGTAATTGCTTCTTTGGTTATAGATGTTGATGTTTCCGATTTTCAAATTCTGGTTAACGCAACTTTTTTCCCTTTTTTACTCTTTATTGTTCTTTTACTTCTTTTGATTTCGTTCTTGGTTTTCTTTGTAATTAAAACCTGGGAAGCCAGAATTATTTTATTTAAAGAACTCGACCGCCAGAAAGATGAACTGCTCTCCATTGTCGCGCATCAGCTGGCCACGCCAGTAACAGCCATGAAGTGGAGTGCCGAGGAGCTCATTGAGCGGGGCGAAAACCTTACTGTGGATCAAAAGGAATCGGCCGTGACGATTCAGCAGCAGGCACACCAGCTCAATGATCTGATTACGATGATTTTGGATGTATCGCGCATTCAGCTGGGGAAGATTCCAATCAAAAAGAAACCAGTGCCACTCCAGGGCTTCTTTGATGAAATTCTGCAGGTGATCCGTGTAAAGGCCCACGAGCGCCTGGTACGCCTGGAGATCAAAATGCCAGTAGAGTTGCCGGTAGGGAACATCGATTACCGCTACACACGCATGGCGGTAGAAAACTTGCTCAGTAACGCCGTAAAGTACACGCCCAGTGGTGGGTTGGTAGAATTTGAGGTGCACATCCGCGAAGGCCGTATGCGTATTCGCGTAAAAGATACGGGTTGTGGTATCCCCAAAGATGATCAGTCCAAGATCTTCGGCAAAATGTTCCGCGCCAGTAACGTGGTAGGCAACATCGATGGTAATGGCTTTGGTTTGTACGTGGCCAAGGGTTCTACCGAGGCACAGGGCGGTACCATTGGCTTTACGAGCGAAGAAGGTAAGGGGACTGAGTTCTGGATGGATTTGCCGGTGGAGAGCTAGCGATATGCTCCCGACGGTAGTGCCAGATGGTGCATGGTTTTTTTGTAAAACTGGCTTGTGCTTGCCTTATTTTGCCTAGTAAAGGTCTCGTAAAATTCAGGAAAAAATGCTATACTTTACCAATGAACACCAAAAAGAAAATCCTCATCCTTGGCGGTGGATTTGCAGGCATTCAGTGTGCCAAAAAACTCGCCCAGAGCTCGGCTGATCTGTTCGAAATTCGGCTGATCGATTCCAAGATTCACTTTGAGTACCACGGTGCTATGTACCGCATGGTCACGGGGAGGTCGCCCATGGAGGTCTGTCTACCTTTTAGCGATATTATGGCCGATCTGCCGATTGCGGTCGAAAGAGATACGGTCGAGCAGATCAATACAGCAGATAAGAAGGTAAAGGGAACCTCGGGCGCCGAGTACCACTACGATTACTTAGTGCTGGCCCTAGGGAGCGAGCCATCGTTTTTTGCCCTCCCAGGGATCGAAAAAAATGTCTTCACCATGCAGGGCGTGTGTGGAGCATTTAAATTAAAGTATCACTTGGAACACCTGCTCGATACTTGGGAGAGCGCTAGCGACGAAGAAAAGCAAAAGCTGCGTAAAGTGGTGATCATCGGTGGCGGTGCTACAGGCGTGGAGCTTGCGGGAGAAATGGGTTGGTACTTTAAAAAACTGGCTGCCAGTAGACACTGTGCCGAGTGCACGCCGCACGTAGTGTTAATCGAAGCGGGTGCCAGAGTTCTCTCTATACTTCCCGAGGCGGTTAGTAAAAAAGTAGAGACGAAACTGCGCGATCTGCATGTCGATGTGCGTACGGGCGTAAAAGTCTTGGGTGCAGAAGAAGAATGTTTATTGCTCGAGAACGAACGCCTATGTGCCAAGACCATTGTGTGGACGGCGGGTGTGCAAGCACATCATTTGCTCCGCAGCGCCGGGCTTACTTGTAATCCTCGTGGCAAAGCTAAGGTGAACGCCATGTTGGAAGCAGAGGGCAAAGAGAACATCTACGTAGCGGGCGACTGTGCCGATACTCCAGGCAGCGGCATGGCACAGGCTGCCATACGACATGGTATTTTTATTGCCAACGACATTACCAGGAAGGAACAGGGGGCAAAGCGCCTCCCGCTCGTCGAGCTGCCTTCCATCTATGCTATTCCCGTAGGCCCGCACTGGTCTGCTAGTGCCTACAGAGGGTTCACTTTTTATGGCAAAACTGGCTGGGCTATTCGTAGACTCGTCGACTTCATTGTCTTTATTTCCTTCTTGCCGATGAGCAAGGCCCTGCAGGCTTTTAGGAGTCTTGAGAATACTGAAGAGGCTACGGAGGCGTGCCCGCGTTAAGAGATCAGCCGAGGGTGCAATGTGGTGTCTGGTCACGGGCATTGACCTGCGGCATATGACTCGTTGCTACTAAAAAAAGCCTTCTAGGCAGGAGTAGTACAACCCTCTACAATCGGAGTGATGACGCCAAGAATCGATACAGTCCGCACATTGAGTCAGATCAACGAAACACTCGCGAACCTGGGTATCTCTAGTCGTATTCATGCTCTTACCGATCTTCCGGCTCACTGCGAGATTCCGGCTCGGTTTTGCCCTTGCCTATTACTCGACGATTCTACGTGGGTGTTCGAAACGTACGTAGAACCCCTCATGCTTGCTACCGACAGCCAAGCTCAATTTATCCGACACGATAAGCAGACCATTAACGAACTAGTGGCGGCTGTAAAAGAGAGTGGGGCTAAATTGTTATTACTCGATGGAAATTTGGCCGAGGGTTTAAAGGGAT